>CALZCR010000150.1 GCA_945631445.1 uncultured Corynebacterium sp.
TGCCGGAGTGCAGGAAGCACCAGACGCGGTCTTGTTCGTCCAAGCAGAGTTCGATGAAGTGGTTGCCTCCGCCCAGGGAGCCGAGTTGGACGCGCCACTGGGGAGAGTGCGACAGGTCGACGCCGTCTGTTTTGGCTTGGGCTTCGAGTTCCGTGATGCGTCGTTGGGTATGGTCGTGGTGGATCTTACGGTTGTAGTTGCCCGGGCTGAGCGGGATGGAGCGTTCGATCTGGTCGCGGAGCTCGATCAGGTCGATGTTGCCTAGGTCGCTGGCGGTGTAGCGGGTGTGGGCGGCGATCATCCCGCAGTTGTGGACGAAGACGCCGGCGGCGAGGGCGAAGTTGTTGTGGTCCTCGACTTGTAGGCAGTAGACGTCTTCGCGGCGGTCCAGGTGCTCAGTTTTGATCACTGTACGGTGGTGGGCGTGCTCAGCGTCTGTGTGTGGGATCGTGGTGACGGTCGCGGCTGGTGTCGAGGCTAAAGTCCGGGTCGGCTGCGTCTCTGGTGTGCCGGTGTGCGCGCGTTGCTGTCCGTGTCGAGTCTGGCGGCGGTGGTCGAGGGACATGAGGCTGTCACCGCAGGTGAGGTGCTGAGCTTCGCGGTAGGTGCCGTCAGTGAGCATGAACTCATGGTCTGGGGTGCAGATGATGTCCTCCCCGCCGGAGATAGTCACGCTCATCAGTGGCGCGTTGGTGCGGGTTTTGAACGCAGTCGCCCGGCCGGCGACGGTCTGCAGGTTGTTGTCTCGCGAATAGACCCAGTGAATGCCGCCTTCTTCGGTCATCTGCTTGAGTGTTTTCTGGCGACCGTCCACGAGGGAGACTCTCGTCTCTCCTACGAAACATCCGATGTCGACGCCGACGGCGGCGGGAATCACGGCGCCGTCGGTGGGGATGACGGTGCCGACCGCGCTGCCTTTTCCGGCGTGGGCGTCGGGCATGAGGGCGACGTGCGGGGTGATGAACGGCAACGCGGCGAGGGCTAGGGCCTGCTCGCGGGTGGTGTCGTCGATGATGCTGGCCCAGCTGAGGACGTTGGGCGCAAGCTGTGTCGGCATGGTGTCTCCTTATCTAAAACCCGGTTGATCCCACGGTAGCGGGTGTCGCGAGAAGATGATCTGCCGTGTTTTCCGGCCGACGCGTCGTGGTCGGCTACACCCAGCACAGACGACGCGGGCGCAGAGACCTAGGGGTTTACTCTCCCCCATCGGTGCTCTGCGCCCGCGTGTGCGCGTGTGTGGCTTACGCCAGCTCCACGATCTCCATGTACTCGTCCGACCACAGGTCCTCGTCGCCTTCGGGCATGATGATCACGCGCTCAGGCTCCAGGGCGCGCACGGCGCCGGGGTCGTGGGTGACCAGGACGACTGCGCCGGTGTAGGTCTTGAGCGCGTCGAGCACCTGTTCGCGGGACTGCGGGTCCAGGTTGTTAGTCGGCTCGTCGAGGAGCAGGACGTTGGCGCGCGAGGAGACGAGCGTGGCCAGGGCCAGTCGGGTCTTCTCGCCGCCGGACAGCGTCCCGGCGGGCTGTTCGAGCTTGTCGCCGGAGAACATGAACGCCCCCAGCAGACTGCGCAGATCCTGCTCGTCGGCGTCGGGGCAGGCGTCGAGGGTGTTTTGCCACACCGACTTGTCGCCGTCGATGGTGTCGTGCTCCTGGGCGAAATAACCCACCTTGAGGCCGTGCCCGGAAACGATGCCGCCTTCGCCGTCGGTGCGCTCCACACCGGCGAGCAGTTTCAGCAGGGTCGTTTTGCCGGCGCCGTTGTAGCCGAGCACGACCACCCGCGATCCCTTGTCGATCGCCAGGTCCACGCCGGCGAAGACTTCCAGCGACCCGTACATCTTGGTCAGCCCCTTGGCGAACATCGGGGTTTTGCCGCAGGCGGCCGGCTCGGGGAACTTGATGGAGGCGACCTTGTCTTCGATCCGCACCTCGTCCAGCTGGTCCAGCAGGCGGTCCGCGCGGGCGACCATCTGTTTGGAGGCGGCCGCCTTGTTGGCCTTGGCCCCGAACCGGGCGGCCTGCTTCTTCAGTGCGGAAGCCTTCTTTTCCGCGTTGGCGCGCTCCCGGCGGCGACGTGCCTCGTCCCCGGCGCGGGCGTCTTTGTATTTGGTGAAGCCCATGTTGTACACGTCGGCCTCGGCGCGCACGGCGTCGAGGTACCAGACCTTGTTGCACACGGCGTCGAGCAACTCCACGTCGTGGGAGATCATGACCAGCCCACCTTCGTGCTTCGCCAAGAACTCGCGCAGCCAGGTGATGGAGTCGGCGTCGAGGTGGTTGGTCGGCTCGTCGAGAAGCAGCGTCGTCTGGGACTTGCCCGAGCCGTTGGTGGCGGCGAAGAGGATCTGGGCGAGCTCCACGCGGCGTCGCTGACCGCCGGAGAGCGTTTTGAGCGGCTGATCCAGCACGCGCTGTTCCAGACCGAGGTTGTCGCAGATGGCGGCGGCTTCGCTGTCGGCCTCGTATCCGCCGAGCGAGCTGTAGCGCTCCTCCAGGCGGGAGTATCTCGTGATGGCTTTGTCGCGCTTGCGTTCGTCGTCGGAGCCCATCAGCTCCTGCTGTGTGGCCATGGAGCGGCGGATCTCGTCGAGTCCCCGGGCGGAGAGCACCCGGTCGCGGGCGGTTTGTTCGATGTTGCCCTCGCGGGAGTCCTGGGGCAGGTAGCCGATCTCTCCGGCGGTGGTGACCTCACCCCCGTAGGGCTTGGTCTCCCCGGAGAGGATGCGCATGGTGGTGGTCTTTCCCGCGCCGTTGCGTCCGACCAGCCCGATGCGGTCCCCCGGCTGGACGCGCAGATGTTGGCCCGGTGCCGTCAGCAGGGTGCGGGCGCCGACGCGGACTTCAAGGTCATTGGTGACAATCACAACGCATCAGTGTAACACACCATGGCAAACGGCGAGGCAGTCACCGAGGATCCTCCCTCGGCGACTGCCTCGCCGCATGCGTTGTTCTGCCGTGCCGGTGTTAGACCGCGAAACCGATGGCGCGCAGCTGTTCGCGGCCGTCCTCGGTGATCATGTGCGGACCCCACGGCGGCATCCACACCCAGTTGAGCTCGAATGCGTCGCATTCGGTGTTGCCGAGGACCGCCTGGGTGGCCTGGTCCTCGATGACGTCGGTCAGCGGGCACGCCGGCGAGGTCAGGGTCATGTTGATCACGGCGACTTTCTCGCCGTTGTCTTCCTCCACCCAGACGTCGTAGACGAGGCCCAGGTCGACGACGTTGATCCCGAGCTCGGGGTCGATGACGTCGTGCATGTACTCTTCGACTTCCGAGGCCAGAGCAATCTGCTCTTCGGTCATCTCAGGGCGGGTGCGTGCGCCGTCGAAGTTGGATGAACTATTCGCTGGTTCGGTCATTTTTCCTCCAATTCATTGAGCGTTTCTGCGGTGGCCGCCTGAAACGCCTTCCATCCCAACAGCGCGCATTTCACACGTGCCGGGAATTTTGCGACGCCCACGAAGGCGACGCCGTCTCCGATGAGCTCGTCGTTTCCTTCCACTGCGCCGCGGGACATGATCATTTCTTCGAAGCTCGCGAGCTTCTCCATCGCCTTCTCCACGCTCTGGCCGATGACCTCGTCGGTCATCACGGAGGTGGAGGCCTGCGAAATGGAGCATCCCTCGGCGTCATAGGAGACGTCCTCGACGATCTTTCCGTCGCTGCTCAGACGCACCCGGAGGGTGATCTCGTCGCCGCAGGACGGATTGACGTGGTGGACCTCCGCGCCGTACGGGTCACGCAACCCGGTGTGCTTCGGATGCTTGTAATGGTCCAGGATGACTTCCTGGTACATCGCTTCCATACTCACTGCTTCTTATTTCACCCCAAAGAACTCGCGGGCCCGCTCAATCGAGTCGACCAACACGTCGATCTCTTCGCGGGTGTTGTACAGGTAGAAGCTAGCACGCGCCGTCGACTGCACGTTCAGCGCACGGTGCGCCGGCCACGCGCAGTGGTGGCCGACCCGGATGGCTACCCCGCTGTCATCGAGCAGCTGGCCGAGGTCGTGCGGGTGCAATCCGTCGACCACGAAGGACACCGCCCCTCCCCGATTCTCCGCCTCCCGGGGGCCGACGATGTGCAGCCCATCGATCCCGCGCAGGCGCTCCAACGCGTAGGCCGTCAGATCGTGTTCATGGGCGTGGATGTTGTCCATGCCCACCTCGGTGAGGAAATCGACGGCGGCGCCGAGGCCCACGACCTGGCTGGTCATCTGGGTGCCGGCCTCGAAGCGCTGCGGGGCGTCGGCGAACGTGGTCCCGTCCATCGCCACCACCTCGATCATGGAGCCGCCGGTCAGGAAGGGCGGCAGCTGCTCAAGCAGGGCGGCCTTGCCGTAGACCGCGCCGACCCCGGAGGGGCCGAGCATCTTGTGTCCGGAAAACGCCGCGAAGTCAACGTCGAGCGCGTGGAAGTCGACCGACATGTGCGGCACCGACTGGCAGGCGTCGAGCACCGTCAGCGCGCCGACGGCCCGGGCGCGACGCACCAGTTCGTCGACGTCGACGATGGCGCCGGTGACGTTGGACTGGTGGGTGAAAGCCACCACCTTGACGGTGTCGTCGAGCTCGAGGGAATCGAGGTCGATACGACCGTCGTCCGTGGTGGAATACCACTTCAAGGTGGCGCCGGTGCGGCGGCACAGCTCCTGCCAGGGCACCAGGTTCGCGTGGTGCTCCAGCTCTGTGACGACGACGGTGTCGCCTTCCCGGACCTGGAGGTCGCCGGCCCGGTCATCGCCGAGGGTAAAGGCGACCAGGTTGAGCGCTTCCGTGGCGTTCTTGGTGAAGGCGATCTCGTGGCCGTGGGCGCCGACGAAGGCCGCGATCTTCTCACGCGCGCTTTCGTAGGCGTCGGTGGCCTCCTCCGCGAGCTGGTAGGCGCCGCGGTGGACCGGGGCATTCGTGTGGAGGACAAAGCGCTCTTCCGCCCGCCAAACCCGTTCAGGACGCTGCGACGTGGCCCCGGAGTCCAAGTAGACGAGGGGTTTATCATCACGCACAGTACGTTCGAGAATCGGGAATTCGGCGCGGATGGCGTCGGTGTTCAGCGTTCCGTTCGGGTTTGTGTAGGCCATGTTTATCCTATGAACTGCTCGTAGCCGCCGGCTTCCAGCTTGTCGGCCATCTCGGCGCCACCGGTGGCGGCGATCTTGCCGTCGGCGAAGACGTGGACGTAGTCAGGCTGGACGTGGTTGAGGATGCGCTTGTAGTGCGTGATCATCACGATGCCGCCGTTGGTCTCCTCCTGGTAGGCGTTGATGCCCTCGGAGACGACCTGCAGGGCGTCGACGTCCAGGCCGGAGTCGGTTTCGTCCAGGACGGCGAACTTCGGCTTGAGGA
>CALZCR010000151.1 GCA_945631445.1 uncultured Corynebacterium sp.
CGTCCTCAGCGGCGGCCGCGGCGCCCATGAAGCCTCCGGCGTGCTGACCACCGTCGCCGACGCATTGGTGCGCCGCCTCGCTGAGCTGGCCCAGGAAAAACTCGGTCCGCCGCCCGTCGACTGGTGCTTCGTCGTCGTCGGCTCCCAAGGCCGCCGAGAGATGGGGCCCGCCTCCGACCAAGACAACGCCTTAATCCTCGACGACGCCTACCGGCCGGAGGAACACGGCGACTACTTCGCAGAATTCTCCCGCTTCATCTGCGAAGGGCTGGACCGGGCGGGACAGGTCCTGTGCCCGGGAGAAATGATGGCGATGACCCCGCAATGGCGCATGACGCGCACCCAATGGCTCGACGCCTTCCACCGCTGGGTCACCGCCCCCGAACCCGACGCCCTGCTCAACGCCCAGATCTACTTCGACATGCGCGGCATCGCCGGAAACACCCGGCTGGCCGACGATGTGCACGCCCAGTCCGTCGGCATGGCCCACGGCTCACGCCGCATGCAGACCCACCTCGCCGCCCTGGCCTCACGTCGCGAACCGCCCCTGGGGTTCTTCCGCGGATTCGTCGTGGAACGCGGCGGCGACTACGCCGACACCCTCAACGTCAAACGGGGAGGCACCGCGGCCATCGTGCAACTGGCCCGGTTGTACTCGCTCAAGGCGGGGGACACGGCCGTCGGCACGCGGGAACGGCTGCAGCAGGCCGCCGGCGTCGCGACCGCAGAGGAATCCGCCCAAAACCTTCTCGACGCCTTCGACTACGTCACGGGCCTGAGCCTGCAGCACCAGGCCCGTCAACTACGCGCCGGAGAAACGCCGGACTATCACATCGATCCCAGCGCCCTGTCGACCATGAGCCGGGAAAACTTGCGCGACGCCTTCAACATCATCAAGAAGGCCCAAGGCGCGGTCGCCACCACCTACCCGGTGCGGAGCGTGTGAGATGTGGCCGTTTCCCGCCCGCCTGCCCGAGACCCCGGCCTGGTCCACCCCGATCGCAGAAGCCCCACTGCTGGCCGTCGACTTCGAAACCACCGGCTTGGACCCGCGCAAAGACCGCATCGTCTCCATCGGCTGGATCCCCGTCAACGGGCTGACGATCGACTTGTCCGGCGCCGGGTATCTCGTGGTTGCCAGCGGAGAAGTCGGCGACTCTGCGACGATCCATCAGCTGACCGACGACGTGGTCACCGCGGGGGTATCGCCGGAGGACGCCTACCACCAGCTCATGGCGTCGCTGCGGGGAAGGATGATGCTGGCGCACTTCGCCGAGATCGAGGTGAATTTCCTCGCCGCCCTGCACCGGCGGGTGACGGGTCAGCGGGTGAGTATCCCGTCCCTCGACACGCTGGCCATTGAACGCCGGCACATGGAACGGATCTCGCAGTACCCGCGCGGGGACGATCTGCGGCTGGCGCGCGTGCGGCAGCGTTTCGGGTTGCCGGCCTACGCCAACCACAACGCCCTGACGGACGCGCTGGCGTGCGCGGAGCTGTATCTGGCCCAGATGGGGCGGGAGACCGAAGTCCGCGCGCGGGCGTTGGCCGACCTCAGATACTGACCGGGTACACTTCGCTACATGCGTTTTGGACGAATAGCTACCCCTGATGGAATGACCTTCGCCGTGATCGAGGGCGACGTCGCTGACCGTAACGAGATGACCGCCAAGGCGATCGCCGGCACCCCGTTCACCGAACCGGAATACACCGGCAAGGAATACCGGCTGGGCGACGTGAAGCTGCTGGCGCCCATGCTGCCGAGCAAGGTGGTGGCCATCGGGCGCAACTACGCCGACCACGTCGCCGAGGTCTTCCAGAAGTCCGCGGACGATCTGCCGCCGACCCTGTTCATCAAGCCCCCGACATCCGTCGTCGGGCCGGACGCCGCCATCAAGATCCCGGACTTCGCCACCAAGGTCGAGTTCGAGGGCGAGTTGGCCGTCGTCGTCGGCCGTCCCTGCAAGAACGTCAAGGCAGAGGACTGGAAGTCCGTCGTCGCGGGCTTCACCATCGTCAACGACGTCTCTTCCCGCGACCTGCAGTTCGCCGACGGCCAGTGGGCGCGCGCCAAGGGCATCGACACGTTCTGCCCGCTGGGCCCGTGGATCGAGACCGACGTCGACTCCTTCGACCTGGACAACCTGCCGATCAAGGCGCACCTGACCCACGAGGGCGTGACCACCACCAAGCAGGACTCCAACTCCAACCAGATGATCATGAAGATGGGCGAGATCATCGAGTTCATCACCGCCTCGATGACCCTGCTGCCGGGCGACGTCATCTGCACCGGCTCCCCGGCCGGCACCGAGGCCATGGTCCCGGGGGATTCCATCGCGGTGGAGATCCCGGGCATCGGCACCCTGGAGAACCCCGTTGAGCGGGCATAACCACGGCCGCCACCACCGCCCGGAGGACTTCGACGAGTTCTACGCCCAGGGCCAGCAGTGGTCGGGAAACCCGAACGACTCGCTCGTGCGCGAAGTTGCGGAGATGACCCCGGGCACCGCCCTGGACGTCGGCTGCGGCGAAGGCGCGGACCTGCTCTGGTTGGCGGAGCAGGGCTGGACCGTCGTCGGCGTCGACCCGGCGGACGCCGCCGTCGAGCGCTCCCGCGCCCTGTTAGAAGATCACGGCTTCGCCGAGCGGTCCACCGTGATCGCCGGCGACATTTCCGACGTCGAGGGACAGCGCTTCGATCTCGTGATCGGTTTCTACGTGCCGCTGCCCGAGGAGGACACGACGAGCGTCGCCGCCTTGGAGAAGCTCGTCGCCCCGGGCGGCACGCTGCTGTGGGTCCACCACGTCGGCCACGCCCACGCGGTGCTGCGCCCGGAGCAGTTGGCGAACCAGCTCACCGAGCTCCAGACCGTCAAGGTGGAAAACGTCGAACGCCAGGTCATCCACGGCGCCGGCGCCCACCACAAGGACGATCAGGTCCTGCTCGCTCGCCGCGACGCCTGACACAGCTGACGAGTGTAAAGTGCCCCGGTTTTCTGCACGTGCAGAAAACCGGGGCTCATGTCATCTCATCCTCTGTCGCCAGGCAGCGTGAGGAGTAGGCGTCACAGCCCGAGGGAGCGCAGGATGGTGCGCAGCTTCGCGCCGGTCTCCTCGAGTTCGGCTTCGGCGTCGGAGTCGGCGACGATGCCGCCGCCCGCCCACGCGCGGGCACGGGTGCCGTCGCCGGCGACCTCCGCGCAGCGGATGGCGACCATGTACTCGCCGTCACCGGAGGAGTCGCACCAGCCCACCGCGCCGGCGTAGAAACCGCGGTCGGACTCGGCGGTGGAGATCAGTGCCTCGGCGGCGTCGGTGGGGGTGCCGCACACCGCCGGGGTGGGGTAGATGCGCAGCGCCAACTCCAAGGCGGTGGTGTCCGGGTTGCTCAGCTGCCCGACGATGGGGGTCGCCAGGTGCCACATCTCGTTGGTCTGGGTCAGCTCCGGCTCGGCGGGGACCTCTAAGACGCTGCACAGCGGCGCCAGCGCCTGCTCGATGTGCTCGACCACGTAACGGTGCTCGATGAGGTCCTTCGCGGAGGTGCGCAGCTCGTGGCCCACCGCGGCGTCGCGGTCGGGGTCGTCCTGCCGCGGGGCGGAGCCCGCCAGGGGATAGGACGTCACGGTGGAGCCTCGCAGCTTGATCAGCACCTCAGGGGAGGAGCCGACGAGCATCGTGCCCTGGTCGTAGCCCGCCGGAGTCAGGTCCGCGATGAATCCGTCCCGGTTGAAGGAACGGTCGATGAGCCGGGCGGCGACCAGCAACGGATCCACCGGCGGCTCGAACGCGATGTCCACGGCGCGGGCGAGCACCACCTTGCCCAGCTTGGACTGGCGGATGGTCTCGATGGCGGCTTCGACCCGGCGCAGATGTTCGTGCGGCTCCGGATCCAGCCCGCAGACGCGGGCATTCAGGTGCGAGCCCTCACCGAACCGGTAGTGGCTGTGAGGCTCTAAGGGGCCGTCCTCGCGGATGATGCGTTCCGGGACGGTCAGGGCCGCGGGGGCGGAACGATCGAAGGGGAGGGCGCCGACGACCATGTCGACCTCGCGGACGCGCAGTGCGTCGACGGCGTCCCACGGGTCGGTGAAAGTCGCTTTCGCCCCCTGGGTGCGCACCGAGCCGTGCGCGCGCGACAGGAGGAAATCGGGCGCGGTGGCGGGACGGCGGGAAGACATGACAAAGAAGTCTACTTGCCGGCCGGAGCCAAGTGCGATCTGGCCCGCCCACCGGGGCACCATGCGGACGGGCGGCGTGCGCTGGTTTACGATGTGGGGCATGACTGACTCCACCGTTCGCGTACGTTTCTGCCCGTCGCCCACCGGCACCCCGCATGTCGGCATGGTGCGCACCGCCCTGTTCAACTGGGCGTATGCCCGCCACACCGGCGGCAAACTCATCTTCCGCATCGAGGACACCGACGCCGCCCGCGACTCCGAGGATTCTTTCCAGGCGATCGTCGATTCGATGACGTGGCTCGGCATGGACTGGGACGAGGGCGTGAACACCGGCGGCCCGCACGAGCCGTACCGCCAGTCCCAGCGCGGCGAGATTTACGCGGAGGTGCTGAAAAAGCTCATCGACGCCGGCGAGGTCTACCCGGCCTACTCCACCGCTGAGGAGGTCGAGGAGCGCCACAAGGCCGCCGGCCGTGACCCGAAGCTCGGCTACGACAACTACGACCGCGAGCTGACCCAGGAGCAGATCGACGCCTTCGAGGCCGAGGGACGCAAGCCGGTCTGGCGCCTGCGCATGCCGGAGAAGAACTGGGGCTGGACCGACCTGGTGCGCGGCGACGTGGAGTTCCAGGCCTCCACCCAGCCAGACTTCGTGGTGGCGCGCTCCAACGGCGCCCCGCTGTACACGCTGGTCAACCCGCTTGACGACGCCCTGATGCAGGTCACGCACGTCCTGCGCGGTGAGGACCTGCTGTCCTCGACCCCGCGCCAGATCGCGCTCTACGAGGCGCTGCAGCGCATCGGGGTCACCGACTTCACCCCGCAGTTCGGCCACATGCCGTTCGTCATGGGCGACGGCAACAAGAAGCTGTCCAAGCGCGACCCGCAGTCCAACCTGTTCAACCACCGCGACGCCGGCATCATCCCCGAGGGCATGATCAACTACCTGGCGCTGCTGGGCTGGTCGCTGTCCGCCGACCGCGACATCTTCACCGTCGAGGAGTTCGTCGAGGCCTTCGACATCGACGACGTGCTGTCGAACCCCGCCCGTTTCGACGAAAAGAAGCTGCTGGCCATCAACGCCGACCACATCCGCATGCTGGAACCGGCCGACTTCGAGGCCCGCCTGCGTG
>CALZCR010000152.1 GCA_945631445.1 uncultured Corynebacterium sp.
CTTCATCTACGCCCAGGCCGCCGGCTTGATCTTCGCCATCCAATTCTTCAACCCGGCGACCAACGGCAACCCCAGCCTCGCGCTCATCGTCTCCTGGGCGTCGTTGGGCATCAGCTTCCTCTTCCGTCCGCTCGGCGCCGTCATCGCCGGTCACCTCGGGGACCGCCTCGGTCGTAAACCCGTGCTGGTGATCACGCTGGTCGGCATGGGCGGCGCCACCGCCGCCATCGGCCTGCTGCCCACCTACGCCACCATCGGCATCGCCGCTCCCCTGCTGCTGGTGCTGCTGCGCATCCTGCAAGGTCTGTCAGCCGGTGGCGAATGGGGCGGCGCCGCCCTGATCGCCGTCGAGCACGCGCCCACCCGCCGCCGCGGCTTCTTCGGCGCCTTCCCGCAGGTCGGCGTTCCCGCCGGCATGTTGCTGGCCACCGTCTTCATGCTCATCATGACCAGCGTCCTGACCACCGAGCAATTCGAGTCCTGGGGCTGGCGCATCCCCTTCCTCTTCAGCATCGTGCTCATCGTCGTCGGCTTCCTGATCCGCCGACTGGTCGAGGAATCCCCGGTCTTCTCCGAGATGGAGCAGATGAAGAAGAAGGCTTCCGCTCCTCTGGCGGAGCTCTTCCGCGACCACTGGCGCACCGTCCTGATCGCCGCCGTCATCTTCGCCGGCGTCAACGCCGCCGGCTACCTGGCGATCGCCTACTTCCTGTCCTACGGCACCGGCATCCTCGGCATGGACCGTTCGGTGCTGCTCCTGCTGACCTCGCTGACCGCCGTGGCCTGGATCGTCGCCACCCTCTTCTTCGGAGACCTCTCCGACCGGATCGGCCGCAAACGCACCTTCGCCCTCGGCTACCTGGCCATGATCCTGTGGGCCATCCCGACCTGGCTGCTGATCGACACCGCCAACCCGCTGCTCTTCGGCGTGGCCGTCGTGGTCCTCGGGGTGCTGCTGGGCATCACCTACGGCCCGCAGCCGGCGCTGTACGCCGAGATGTTCCCCGCCAGCGTCCGTCTCTCCGGCGTGTCCATCAGCTACGCCATCGGCTCCATCATCGGCGGCGCCTTCGCCCCGATGATCGCCGAGCTGCTCTTCAGCGCCACCGGCACGTCTTTGTCCATCGGCGTCTACATCGGGGTCATCTCGCTGTTGTCCTTGATCGCGGTCATGGCCGTGCCCGCCGGCATCCAGCGCCGCAACTTGAGCGAGTAACCGCTCTGCCCCGCCCTGGCCGCCCTGCGGCCGGACAGCGTTCCCGACCTCACGTGTGAAACCGGGAAGGCCGCCCGGCCGCAGGGCGTTCGTCTGTGCCCGTCAGCCGGGCGGTGCTCAGCTCAGCGCCGACAACCGGGCGGTCGCCCGCGGAACGTACTTCGCGATCCGGCTCGCTGACGTCGGCGCCGGCCCGTCCGGGGTCTGCGCGCTCAACCACGTGGCCACGGCATGGATCTGCACCCCGTCCGCCAGTGAATACAGGCCCGGGTGGAACTCGTCCTCCCCGGCGTACTGGGGCATCTCCTCGGAGGCGACCACCGCGCTGTGCGCCATCCGGGCGCCCAACAATCCGGAGAGCACGTCCCCGGAGCCGGGGGTGGCCGCCCAGGAAGTGCCGGCGTCGACGGTGCTGACCGCCACGAACTCCCCGGCCGGACGGGCGATCACGGTGAACCGGCCTTTGAGCAGCACCGCGCAGCCCAGCTCGCGGACCATCGCGGTGACCGCACCGATCGGATCCTGCCCCGGATCGGGGATCTCGCCGCCTACGGCGTCGGCCAAGCGGCGGAACTCCCCGGCATGCGGGGTGAGCACGGTGGAGCCGGTGCGCTCGAGCAGGGCCTCGCGCAGCTCGGGGCGCTCGGCGAGCAGGGTGACGCCGTCCGCGTCGATGAGCAGCGCGGCCTCTTCGCCCAGCAGGTGGGACAGCTCGGCGGCCGCACCGTCGTCGACGCCCCGGCCGGGCCCGAACACCCATGCCTGCACCCGCCCGGCGTCCTCGAGCGTCGTGGTGGCCACGACCTCGGGGAAAGCGCGCACCACTTCATCGGCTTGGGCGCCCACGTACCGCACCATCGAGCTGGTTGCCCGCACCGCGGCGTGCGCCGACAAAATCGCCGCGCCCGGGTACGTCGCGGAACCCGCGCAGACGCCGACGACCCCGCCCGAGTACTTGTCGTCCGTGGGGCCGGGCTCTACGGCAGTGACGCTTTCTGGCTGCGGGGAGACAAACGTCGCCGGCCACTCGTAGTCGCGCCGGTAGGGGATGGCGCGCACCGCGAAGACCTGCGGGATCTTCCCCGTCGACTGCGCCTGGGCCAGCTGGGAGGACAGGGACGTCCCGCCGACCTCCACGTCCGCGAGAATGACCTCCCCGCACGCGGTGGTCAGGCAATGCGCGTAGCGCAGGCCTCCGAAAGTGACGGTCACGTCCGCTTCGACGTGGGCGGGGACCTGCTCCTTCAGTTCCGTCTCATAAGGCTCGGGGAGAGCCCCGGAGTCGGCCTCCACCCCGGAGGGGACGTCGATGGCCAGCACCGGGACGTACGCCCGGCGCAGCGGCGACAACGTGCGCGCCAGCGACTCCCGCAGACCGCCCTCGCCGCCCAGGCCGAGGATCCCGTCGACGATCAGGCGATAAGAGTGCAGTTCATGGCCCGGGAACCTCTCCAGCACGCGGCCGCCGGCCGCGAGGAAAGACTCGTGGGCGCGCTCATGGACGCGCGCCTGCGCATCCAGCAGCACGGCGTGCACCGGATAACCGAACTCCGCCAACGACGCCCCCGCATATAAGGCGTCGCCGCCGTTGCCGCCGCCGCCCACCAGCAGCAGCACCGACTCGGCGCCGGGCTGGGTGGGGCGGGAACGCAACATCGTCTGTGCGGCGACCGCCACCACGTACGCGGCGGAGCGCATCAATTCATCGGGTTCCCGCTGGGCGTTCAACAGCGGCTGTTCGGCCGCGCGGACGACGTCGGCGGGGAAGGCGTAACTCAAGGCGCGCATGTCGCCGACTGTACCTGCTCGCCCACGTATTTCAGGGCAGTTTTAACCCGCCGTCACTCCGGTTGGCACTGCGGGCACCAGAAGAGGTTGCGGCCCTCCATCACCTGCTGGCGCACCGGAGCGCCGCAGACATAACAGCCCAGGCCCGCCCGTCGATAAACGTAGACCTCGCCGCCGTGCTCGTCGTCGCGGGCCTCCCGGCCCATCTGCTCGGGCATGTGCTCGGCGCGTACGGTGTCGATCTGGCCGGTCTCCGCGCCGACGGCCATGATCTCGACGAGGTCCTCCCACAACCCGTCGAACTCCGCGTCCGTCAGATCCTTGCCCGGGGTGAACGGGGAGATCCCCCGCCGGAACAACGTCTCGGCGCGGTAGATGTTGCCCACCCCGGCATAGAGTTTCTGATCCATCAGCAACGACCCGATCGAGCGCCGCGAGCGGGCGATCTTCGGGCGGATCGACTCCGGGTCGGCGTCCGCGCGCAGGGGATCGGCCCCGACCTTGGCCAACGCCGCCGCGTACTCTTCCTCCGTGATCAACCGGCACCACTGCGGACCCCGCAGATGCGCGGCGAGGGTTCCGTTGTCCAGCCGCAGCCGCACCTGGCCGCGGGCGTCGTCGTTGGGTTCGAAGCGCAGCTGGCCGATCAACCCGAGGTGAATGTAGACGATGTGCTCGGGCTCCGGGTTGTCGAAGTGGATGAACAGATGTTTGCCGTGGGCCTCGGCCTCGAGGAGACGGTGGCCGTCGATGAGCGCCGCCTCGGCGGAGAAACGGCCCTGCGGACTGGTGACGGCGAGGTCTCGGCCGGTGAAATCACGGTTGAGTCCCCGGGCGAGACGGTGAATGACATGACCTTCGGGCATGAATGACAAGTCTATCGCCGCCCGGCACGGACCAAAACCACGAGTGCGCGGGAAAGACGGGCGGATCGTGGTCGGGCGCCGGCACAGCGTAGAGTGCAAGGCGGTAAAAGACGACGGAAAGGCAGCCATGTCGACGAAGATCGGATTCGACCGCGAACGCTACATCCAGATGCAGTCGGATCACATCAACGCCCGCCGCGAACAGATCGGCGGCAAGCTGTACCTCGAGATGGGGGGCAAGCTTTTCGACGACATGCACGCCTCCCGGGTCCTGCCCGGTTTCACCCCGGACAACAAGATCGCCATGCTCGACCGGCTCAAGGACGACCTGGAGATCCTGATCTGCCTCAACGCCAAGGATCTGGAGCGCCAAAAAGTGCGCGCCGACCTGGGCATCCCCTACGAGGACGACGTCTTACGCCTGATCGACGTCTTCCGGGACCGCGGCTTTCTCGTCGACAACGTCGTCATGACGCAGCTGGAGGAG
This sequence comes from uncultured Corynebacterium sp., assembly GCA_945631445.1. GTDB lineage: Bacteria > Actinomycetota > Actinomycetes > Mycobacteriales > Mycobacteriaceae > Corynebacterium. Next base: position 4,358 of record CALZCR010000152.1, read on the forward strand.
AATAACCAGCAGGCCTTCGCCTTCGCGGACCGGCTGGAGCGGCTCGGCCTGCAGGTCGCCCGCCATTATCCCATCGCCGGCTATCCCACCAACAGCGCCAAGATCGTCTCCGACGAGGGTTTCGGGCGCAACGACTTCGTGGAGACCACCCGCGACGTCATCGTCGTCACCGCCCCGGGCCCGGGCTCCGGCAAGCTGGCCACCTGCCTGAGCCAGGTCTACCACGAATTTCAGCGCGGCCGTTCGGCCGGCTACGCCAAGTTCGAGACCTTCCCCATCTGGGACCTTCCCCTGGAACACCCGGTGAACCTGGCGTATGAGGCCGCCACCGCGGACCTCGACGACATCAACGTCATTGACCCGTACCACCTGGCCGCCTACAAAGAGCAGGCCACCAGCTACAACCGGGACGTCGAGGTCTTCCCGTTGCTGAAGACGATGCTGGAGCACCTGGCCGGCGAGTCGCCGTATCAGTCGCCGACGGACATGGGCGTGAACATGGTGGGCCAGGCCATCTCCGACGACGACGTCTGCCGCCAGGCCGCCATCCAGGAGATCGTGCGCCGTTATTACAAGGCGCTGGTGGAGGAACGCGTCAACGACGATGTCGACGACGTCGTCTCCGGGCGCATCGCCGTGATCATGAGCAAGGCCGGCTGCTCGCCGGAGGACCGCGCCGTGGTCCGGCCGGCGCTTGACGTGGCGGCGGCGACGGAACAGCCCGCCGCGGCCATGCAGCTGCACGACGGCTGCATCGTCACCGGCAAGACCTCCCCGCTGCTGGGTTGTTCCGCCGCGATGCTGCTCAACGCGCTCAAGCACCTGGCCGGCATCGACGACGAATCGCTGCTGCTCTCTCCGGCGTCGATCGAGCCGATCCAGACCCTCAAGACCGGGCACCTGGGTTCCCGGAACCCGCGCCTGCACACCGACGAGGTGCTCATCGCCCT
>CALZCR010000153.1 GCA_945631445.1 uncultured Corynebacterium sp.
ACCGCGCACGCGTTTCTCGCCGGGGAGCTGACCCGTCGGGCGGTGCGCAACGCCACTGACACGGACGTCGACGAGCTGGAGGCGATCCACTACGAGCTCATGGCCGCGGAACGTCGGAGGGACCTGGAACGCGCCGAAGAGCGCAACCACGCTTTCCACCGGCTGATCACCCAGTTGGGCGACTCGCCGAAGCTCGCGCAGATCTTAGGCATCGTGGCACGCTATATTCCACGATCGTTCTACGTGGAGGTCGAAGGCTGGGACGCGGCGTCCGCCGAAGACCACGAAGCGATCCTGGCGGCGTTTCGGGCGCGCGACGCGGACGCCGCCCGGGAGGCCATGGCGGAGCACATGACCAACGCAGGACGCATCTTGGCGCAGGACTTCGAGTAAGCACAACGCAGTGCCAAGGGCGGGACGGGTGCAAAAGTTTCACCCACTGCCGGGAAATGCAGGGGTACGTCACGCAGCACATGAAAGGCGCGGCACGGAGGAGCCGTCTCCTCTGTGCCGCGCGTATGCGTGAGTTACATCGATCTATTCCTCAATGCCGGCGGCCTTACGGGTGCGTTCGTCCCACTTCGGCTCCACGGAGGCGTGTCCCGGGCCCTGGCCGCGCTTGTAGACCATGATGGTGCGCTCGAAGGTGATCACGATGGTCCCCTCCTGATTGAAACCGATGGTGCGCACGGTGACCACGCCGACGTTCGGGCGTGACTTCGACTCGCGCTTGTTCAAGACCTCGGTCTCGGAGTAAATGGTGTCGCCCTCATAGACGGGGTTGGGCAGACGCACCCGGTCCCAGCCGAGGTTGGCCATCACGTTCATGGAAATGTCCGTGACGGACTGGCCGGTGACCAGCGCCAGAGTGAACGTGGAGTCCACCAACGGTTGTCCGAACTCGGTCTGCGAGGAGTAATGCCGGTCGAAGTGGATGGGCGCGGTGTTTTGCGTCAACAGGGTCATCCAACTGTTGTCGACGTCCATCACGGTGCGGCCCAACGGGTGGCGGTAGACGTCGCCGACCTCGAAGTCTTCGAAGAAGCGTCCGCGCCAGCCCTCCACGGGCACCTTGTTCTGTTCGGTCATGGGAGAAATGTCCTTTCGTCGATAAGCCTGAGGTTCCTAGTAGCTGCGCGGCATGCGCAGGACCTTGGTGCCGATGAACGCCTTGATCAGGTTGTTGTTCACGGGCGCGACCTGGTACATCCGGTTCTCGCGGAACTTGCGCTCGACGTTGTAGGTGTCGACGAAGCCGTAGCCGCCGAAGGTGTTGAGGCAGACGTTCGCGGCCTCCCAGCTGACCTCGGAGGCGACGTGCTTGGCCATGTTCGCCTCGGCGCCGCAGGGGGCGTCCTTGTCGGCGAGCTGGCACGCCTCCCAGCGCAGGGCATCGGCGGCGCGGATCTTCATGTAGGCGTCGGCGATCGGAAACTGCACGCCCTGGTTCTTGCCGATCTGCTGGCCGAAGACCTCGCGACTGTTGGCGTAGGCGGTGGCCTGGTCGATGAACCAGTAGCCGTCGCCCAAGGCCTCGGCGGCGAGCAGGATGCGCTCCATGTTCCAGCCGTCGATGACGTACCGAAATCCCTTGCCCACCTCGCCGACCACGGCGGAGTCCGGGACGCGGACGCCGTGGTAGTGGGCCTGGTTGGTGGCGTAGTTGAACATGGTGCGCACCTTGCGGGCCTCGAAGGCGCCCGGCTGGTTCTCGCGGATGTCGCGCAGGTCGATCAAAAAGAGCGTCAGGCCGCCGGTGCGGTCGGACTCGTCGTAGTCGGAGGTACGGGTCAGCACCAGGGCGAGGTCGGACTCGTCGAGGCGGCTGGTCCAGTTCTTCCAGCCGGTGATGACCCACTCGTCGCCGTCGCGCACGGCGCGGGTCTCGATTTCCGAGGTGTTGGAGCCGGCGTTTTCCTCGGTGATGGAAAACGCCTGCAGGCGGACCGAGCCGTCGGCGATACGCGGCAGGTAGGTGTCCTTCTGCCACTGGGAACCGTGGTTGAGCACGGCCTTCATGGTGTAGAGCTGCGCGTGGCAAGCGGCGGCGTGGCCGCCGGAGCGGTTGATTTCCTCCATGATGATCGACGCTTCCGTGATCCCCCAGCCCAGGCCGCCGTACTCGACGGGGATCAGGGCGGCGAGGTAGCGCTCCCGGGTCATGCGGTCGACGAACTCCTGCGGGTAGCGGCGCTCGATGTCGGCTTCGCGCCAGTACTCGTTGGGAAACTCGGCGCAGATCTTGCGCAGCTGTTCGCGCAGCTGCTGCAGGTCGGGGCGGTCGTCTTGGGTGAAGCCGGGGACCTTGCGGGCGTTCTGCGCGGCCTCGTCGGCGGTGGCGGTCTCCGGGTTATTCACTGCGGCGGTCATGGCGTCGTCCTTAGTCTGGGCACAACAGGCGGTGGAGGTGATGGCGATCACCGTGGTGTGTGATCTAATATATTGATAGTGGCACAACCCCGCAAGCGGTTCGCCGGAATCGGGTCCATAATTCCAGAATATACCCCAGGAGAATCATGACTGAGCAGCACTTTCACCAAATACTTAACATCGCACAAACAGCATTATTTTCCCCTGGCGACCGCCCCGACCGGGTGCGGAAGTCGTTGGCCGGCGACGCAGACCTCGTCATCGCCGACCTCGAGGACGCCGTCGCCGCCGACGCGAAGGCGGACGCACGGGTGAACGTGATCGATATTTTGGAGGACGACGCCGCCTTCATGGACCGGCCCGGGATGGTGGTGCGCATCAGCGAACCCCACTCCCCCGCCGGCGAGGCGGACCTGACGGCGCTGGCCGGACTCAGCGATCCCGCCCGCGCCCGCCTGGCCGTCATGATCGCCAAGACGCAATCGTCGGGCGACGTAGCCGCCGTTTTCGCGCAGCTGGGCGAGGACGTGCCGGTCATTGCGCTGATCGAGTCCGCCCGCGGCGTGTTGAACGTGCTGGAAATCGCTGAGCACGCCAGTGTCGTGCGGCTGGCGCTCGGCGGCATCGACTTGGCCGCCGACCTGGGGTGCGACGTCGATTCGGCCACCACGGCCCACGCCCGCGCCCAGCTGGTGCTGGCCTCCGCGGCGGCGGGCCTCGCCGGGCCGATCGCCTCGCCGTGCCCGAACTTCCGGGATCCGGAGGTCGTGGCGGACGCGGCCCGCTCGGCACGCAGCAACGGACTGAGCGGCATCCTGTGCATCCACCCCGCCCAGTTGGAGCCGGCCACTCAGGCCTTCGCGCCCAGCGAAGAGGACGTGGCGTGGGCCCGCAAAGTCGTCGACGCCGCCGACGGCGCCACCGCGCTCGACGGGCAGATGATCGACCGGCCGGTGATCCTCAAGGCCCAGGCGGTGCTGGCCGCGGCGGGGCAGGAGTAGCAACTGCTACGTTTACGCCACCGCCGCGAACGCGCCCAGCAACCGAGTGTGAACAACGGATGAGGAAGAACAACACATGGCACTGAACTTTGAACACGTGACCCTCGGTCAGCGGGTCCGTTTCGGGCACGGACAGGCGGCTCAAAACCTGGCCGCCGAGGTCGAGCGACTCAACGCGAAAAATGTGATGGTCATCGCCGGAGAGCGATCAATGGAGTTCGCCCGAGAAATCGTCGCGAACGTCGAGGTTTCAGTCTGGCACTCCGACGTGGTGATGCACGTACCGGTCGAAACCGCCGAGAAGGCCCGCGCCGTGGCAGCCAGAAATGAGATAGACCTGCTAGTCAGCGTCGGGGGCGGCTCCACCACCGGGTTGGCCAAGGCGGTGGCGTTGACCACGGGCATTCCCATCGTCGCGGTGCCCACCACTTACGCCGGCTCCGAGGCCACCGATGTCTGGGGCCTGACCGAGGCCGGGCGCAAGACCACCGGCGTCGACGCCCGCGTGCTGCCGAAGACCGTGATCTACGACTCCGCCCTCATGCTCTCGTTGCCGGTGGAGATGTCCGTGGCCTCCGGGCTCAACGGCATGGCCCACTGCATCGATTCCCTGTGGGCGCCGAAGGCCAACCCGATTAACGCGGCGCTGGCGGCCGAAGGCATCCGGGCGCTGAGCGACGGCCTGCCCAAGATCGTCGCGGATCCCCGGGACGTCACCGGCCGGGATGAAGCACTGTACGGCGCGTATCTTTCGGCGGTGTCTTTCGCCTCCGCCGGTTCTGGGCTGCATCACAAGATCTGTCACGTGCTCGGCGGCACCTTCGACTTACCGCACGCCCAGACCCATGCCACGGTGCTGCCCTATGTGCTGGCCTTCAACGCTCCCCACGCCCCGCAGGCGGAAGCCCGCGCGGCGGCCGCTTTTGGCGCCGACACCGCGCTCGGGGGATTACAGCGACTGCGCGACCAGGTCAACGCCCCGCAAAAACTGTCCGACTACGGCTTCACCGCCGACGGCGTCCCGCAAGCCGTGGAGCTCGTCCTGGAAAAGCTTCCGGCCGACAACCCGCGTGAGATCACCGCCGAGAACCTCACCGCCCTGCTCACCGCGGCACTCCACGGCGACGATCCCGCCACCGTCGCGGAGCCATCGACCGCCGCCACCCACTAAACCCCGCTCCCCCAACCCCGCCAGGAGGAACCCACCATGACCGCCGACAATGATGCCGCCGCCCCCGTCTCCGACGCGCAGCGCCAGATCGAACAAGACCTCGTCGACCGCGTCGTCGCATCCTTCGACGACTGCGGCAACCCGAGACTGAAACAGATCATGCAGTCATTGACCACCCACCTGCACGACTTCATCCGCGACGTGCGCCTGACCGAAGAGGAATGGAACACCGCGATCGAGTTCCTCACCCAGGTCGGGCACATCACCGACCACAAACGCCAGGAGTTCGTGCTGCTCTCCGACACCTTGGGCGCCTCGATGCAGACCATCGCGGTCAACAACGAGGCCTACAAGGACGCCACCGAGGCCACCGTCTTCGGCCCCTTCTTCGTCGACGACGCACCGCACGTCGAGCTCGGCGGCGACATCTCTCACGGCGCCAAGGGCCAACCCGCCTGGATCGAAGGCACCGTCACCGACACCGAAGGAAACCCGGTGCCGAATGCGCGGATCGAGGTGTGGGAATGCGACGAAGACGGCTTCTACGACGTGCAATACGGCGACGACCGCACCATGGCCCGTGCCCACCTGTTTACCGATGAGCGCGGCGACTACCGGTTTTGGGGGTTGACCCCGGTGCCGTACCCGATCCCGCACGACGGACCGGTGGGTAAAATGCTCGCCGCCACGGGGCGCTCCCCGGTGCGTGCCGCGCACCTGCATTTCATGGTCACCGCCGAGGGTCTGCGCACCTTGGTC
>CALZCR010000154.1 GCA_945631445.1 uncultured Corynebacterium sp.
GAGTGCGCCGCGGTCCGCGATACATGCGCCGACGTTGTTGAGGGAGCCGCTGTCTGGCGCGGGTTCCTGGGCCAGGGCAGCGGGGGAGGCCAGCAGCCCCGCCAGAGCGGCGATCATGCTTGCTGCGGCCGTCCGGAGTGTCATGCGTTTCATCTCGGTCACAGCTTTCCCGCCCACTGGGCGATGTTGATCGCGGACCACACGACAGCGATCGCCAACACCGCGAGGGTGAGGACGTACACCGCTTTCTTCCAGCCGACGTCGACGTAGAGGCTCTCCCCGCGGCGGCGGTTGTTCTCCGCGAAATACCAGCCCAACAGGCTGATCCCCAGGATGCCGGCGATCGCCCACGACACGAAGGCGAAGACGGCGAAGGACGTGTCCGTGGCCTCGTAGGAGCCGAAGGTGATCAGAACGCTGAGGCCCAGGGAGAGGAGGCCAAGCGCCAGACTCGGTAGAAGGCGGGCAACGGGCGCGGATTCCACGCGTGTGGACACGGAGCTGACTGGCCCGGTCGGCGGGGCGCTGGTGGAGGAGGTCGGCGCCGCCGCGGAAAAACCTTCCGACGGCGATCCGAACGAGCCTCCGGAATACGGAGAAAACCCTTGCGTCATCAGCTGCTCCGGCTTCGTTATAAGAGGTAAAAGAAATATAGCTTCAAGAAATAGTAGTGGAAGCACCGGATTTTCCCATAGGCCCGGTGCCCCCGCCCAGCCAGGCAGGCGAATAGATCAGCCCCGGCGTATGAAACCGCACCCGCGAAACGCACTAAAGTCAGAGGGTATGACCAATACTGACGCACTACAACTATTCCAGGAGCATGTGTCCGCAGATCGCGAACGCATCTTCACCGAACTCTCCGAACTCGTCCGCTTCAATTCCGTCCACGGCGACCCCGCCCTCGTCGACGAGGCCACTGCGGCCGCCAACTGGGTCGAAAAGGCCCTGCAGTCGCACGGGCTCACCGTCGAGGCCATCGACTCTTCCGACGGGTCCCGCACCATCATTGGCCGCCGGGAGGGCGCCGCGGAGGCGCCGACCGTCCTGCTCTACAGCCATTACGACGTCGTCCCCGCCGGCGACCACTCGGCCTGGTCCGCCGATCCTTTCACCCTCACCGAGCGCGACGGGCGCTGGTACGCCCGCGGCGCCGCAGACTGCAAGGGCAACCTCGCGATGCACTTGGCGGCGCTGCGCGCCGTCGACAAGGCCGGCGGCACCGGCCTGAACCTGATCGTGTTGGTCGAGGGCTCCGAAGAAAACGGCGGCGCCGGCCTGGACGACCTGATCGCACGACGCCCGGAGCTGTTCGCCGCCGACGTCATCCTCATCGCCGACACCGGCAACGCGGCCGTCGGCGTACCCACCCTGACCACCGGTCTGCGCGGGGGTGCGCAGGTGAGCGTCACCGTGGACACGCTGTCCGGAGCCTTGCACTCCGGCATGTTCGGGGGCGCCGCGCCGGACGCGGTCGCCGCCCTGACCCGCACGCTGGACAGCCTGCGTGACGACGCCGGCCGCACCGTCATCGACGGCGTGGACGTCACCGGCTCCTGGGACGGCGCCCCCTACGACGCGGAGACCTTCCGCGCCGACGCCGGGGTTCTCGAGGGCGTCTCCCTGCTCGGCGACGGCGACGCGCCCGCCGACCTCGTGTGGGCGCGGCCGGCCGTGACGGTGACCGGCTTCACCTCCACCCCGGTCGCGGAGGCCGTCAACGCGGTGCCCGCCACCGCCAGCGCGCAGCTCAACCTGCGCGTTCCCCACGGCATGGACGCCGCCGACACCGCCGAGAAGCTCGTGGCTCATCTCAAGGCGCACACCCCGTGGGGGGCGCACGTCGAGGTGGAGGTCGCCGACGTCAACGACGCCTTCGCCACCGACACCTCCCAGCCCGCCATCGCGCTGCTCGGCGAGTGCTTGACCGAGGCCTACGGCGCCGAGGAGCTGACCGAGGTCGGCTCCGGCGGATCCATTCCGCTGACTTCCGCCCTGCAGGCGGCCTATCCGGAGGCCCAGATCGCGCTGTTCGGCGTCGAGGAGCCGCAGGCCGCGATCCACTCCCCCGACGAATCCGTCGACCCCACTGAGATCCAGCGGGTCGCCGCCGCGGAGGCGGCCTTCCTGCTGCGCTACGGCCGTCGCTAAGCGTCGTCCGGCCGCCCCCTTGCCGACCGGTGTGACCCGCGCTATAGTCGGGCGCATGATCACGAACGTTCTCCTCGGCCTGCAGGCACGAGTACTGGTGGCTACGCACCCCGGCGCGGAATAGGGACTGACCCCCGCGCACGGGGGAGTAGTCGTTAGAGCCACCAGCCACGAGGTCGGTCCCCTCAAGCACCTCATCACGTAGATCAAAGGACCGACCGAGAATGTTCACTCCTTCCCCCTCCCTTCAGCGCACCCTTTCCACCCAGACCCGTGCCCTCGATCCTCTCGAGGGACGTTTCGGCCCGGGGCATCGACTGCCGCTGCCGCTGCGCAAAGACCTGCCCGCCCTGGGATTGGAATTCGCCGACTGGCACACCTTCAGCTCCCTGCTCTCCCCCGCCCCGTCCCTGCGTTTGCAGTTGACGGGAGCCGAGTCGCTGCGGGGCGGCCGCTTCCGTTTTCACGCAGAGCTCACCGACCACGCCGCTTCCGGCCGCGGTGAGGCCCACGAGATCGTCGCCACCGGCCCCGTCTCCGCCTGCACCCAACTGCTGTCGCGGGCGGGCCGTGGCCTGGAGATCCTCACTTTCCGTCAAGTCGAACTGCATGAGGCCACCGCGACCTTCGTCTTGGCGCACCACCCGCATCACCACGAGCGCCCCATCTGGGCGTTCGGCTTCGGCGCCACGCCGCAGACCTCTATCGCGTCCGCGATGTCCGCGGCCGCGGAGCGCATCCACGGTTAAGGCGCACCGCCCCACCCCGCAAGTGTGCTGTCGCCCACTAAGGTACACCGCGGCGGGCGCATAGCAGCGCCTATATATAAGGTGCAGCTAGATCGGATTCCCACGGCGGGTCAGCAATCGCTAGACTGGCTTTCGTTGGCCGCGCCGCTGATGACGCCGCCTACGATTCTGGGTGTTTCTCCGCCCTTCCGCCATCGTGGAATTCCGATGGTGGGAGGCAGAAGGCGCACGCACGGTTTTGGCGTCGACATGGGCAACCGGCTCATTGACCCTGCCACATCGACGCTAATAGGGGAGTTACGGATACGTGCTTATTCTGCTTCTTATCCTCACCCTGGCGGCGCTCCTCGCACCGGTTGCCATCCGGTACCTGGGGCGCGCCGGATTTGCGCTCTTGGCCTTGGTACCCGCGGCTGGATTCTTCTGGGTCCTCAGCCTCTTTCTCACCGGCACTTTCGCCGGCGGGGGCTCACTCGACGCCTCCGTGGAATGGGTACCCGCCGCGCACCTTAACCTTGATTTCCGCCTGGATTCACTCGCGGCGCTCTTCAGCCTGATCATTCTCGGCGTGGGCGCCCTCGTGCTCCTCTACTGCTGGGGGTACTTCGACTCCAACCCGCCCCGGCTGATGAAGTTCGGCGGCGAAATGGTCGCCTTCGCGGCGGCCATGTACGGGTTGGTCATCTCCGACAATTTCCTGCTGATGTACGTCTTCTGGGAAATCACGTCGGTGCTGTCTTTCCTGCTCGTCGGCTACTACGGCGAACGCGCTTCGTCCCGGCACGCCGCCGCCCAGGCGCTCATGGTCACCACCCTCGGTGGTCTGGCCATGCTCGTCGGCATCATCCTGTTCGGCCAGCAGACCGGCGTCTGGACCCTGTCCGAGATCAGCGGCATCGAGCAGCTGGCGGCCACCCCGTACGTGCTGCCGGCGGTCATCCTGATCCTGGCGGGCGCGCTGTCCAAGTCCGCGATCGTCCCGGCCCACTTCTGGCTGCCCGGGGCGATGGCCGCGCCGACCCCGGTGTCCGCGTACCTGCACTCCGCCGCGATGGTCAAGGCGGGCATCTACCTGGTCGCCCGCCTCGCGCCGGATTTCCACGTCGTGGAGGGCTGGCACCTGATCGTGGTGTCGCTGGGCATCTTCACCATGCTGCTCGGCGGCTGGATGGCGCTGAAACAGAAGGATCTGAAGTTGATCCTGGCCTACGGCACCGTGTCGCAGCTGGGCTTCATCATGTCGGTGATCTCCATCGGCTCCCGCGAAGCGTTGATGGCCGGCCTGGCGCTGACCTTCAGCCATTCGCTGTTCAAGGCTGCCCTGTTCATGATCGTCGGCGCCATTGACCACACCCTGGGCACCCGCGACGTCAACGACATTTCCGGCCTGGGCAAGAAGGCCCCCTGGGTCGCCGTCCTCGGCTGGGTCGGCGCACTGTCCATGGCCGGCGTCCCGCCGCTGTGGGGCTTCGTGGCCAAGGAGGCCGCACTGGGCGCCGTTCTCGAGGAACCGATGCTGGCGGGCATGCCGCGCAACCTCATGCTCGTCGGCCTCGTCGTCGGCTCCATTCTGACGATGGCTTACGCGTTGCGTTTCCTCTACGGAGCCTTCGCCACCAAGCCCGCGACGCACCCCACCGGCGGCGGCACCTCGAAGGCCGTGGCCAAGATGCATCCCATCGGCCCGGCCCTGTGGCTGGCTCCGGCCGTGCTGAACCTGTTGACCGTCGTCTTCGGTTTCTGGACCCAGCCGCTGGACCACGCCATCGGCACGCATCTGGACAACGTCACCCCGCTGCCCGCCGGCGCGGAAGACACCCACCTGGCGCTGTGGCACGGGTTCACGATCCCGCTGCTGCTCACCGCGGTGATCATCGTCGCCGGCATAGTCATGTTCTGGCAGCGCGACGTGGTGGCCAAGGCGCAGTTCGATAAACCCGCCCTGGGTTCCGCCGACCACGCCTACGACCTGGTGCTGACTTTCTTCCGCAACATCTCGCTGCGGTTGACCGCCTCCACCCAGCGCGGTTCCCTCGGCGGCAACCTGGGCATCATTTTCTCGGTGCTCATCCTGCTGCCTGGCATCGCGCTGTTCCTGGGCGAGCGCAACGACGTCCGCATGGTGCTGTGGGAATCGCCTGGCCAGGCGATCGCCTCCATCATCATCGTTCTCGCCGCCATCGCTGCCACGATCACCACCAACCGCCTGTCCGGCGTGATCTTGGTGGGCGTGACCGGTTACGCGCTGGATATGATCTTCTACATTCAGTGAGCGCCGGACCTGTCTTTGACTCAGACCCTGATCTAAACGGTCATCATGGTGCTGTTCATGCTGGTGCTGCGCAAGCTCCCGGCGGAGG
>CALZCR010000155.1 GCA_945631445.1 uncultured Corynebacterium sp.
GTCGGACACGAAGGCCACGAGGAAGTCGAAGGCACTGCGGGAGAGGCCCCGGAGGTCACCTACCTCGTCGACGGCATCGAAGGCGTCGACACGCTCCCGGACTTCCTGGCGGACGAGAAACTCGTCTGGCTGTCGCAGACCACCCTGTCGGTCACGGAGACCCTGGACATCGTGGCCAAGCTGCGCGAGCGTTTCCCCCACCTGGAAAACCCGCCGAGCGACGACATCTGCTACGCCACCCAGAACCGTCAGAACGCCGTGCGCCAGATGGCCCCGGACTGCGACTTGGTCATCGTCGTCGGCTCCCAGAACTCCTCGAACTCCGTGCGCCTCGTGGAGGTCGCCCTGGAGTTCGGCGCGAAGGATTCGCACCTGGTGGACTACGCCGCGGAAATCGACGAGTCCTGGCTCGACGGCGTGACCACCGTCGGCGTCACCTCCGGTGCTTCTGTGCCGGAGATCCTCGTGCGCGAGGTCCTCGACTGGCTCGCTGAGCGCGGCTACACGGACACCGAAGAGATCCGCACGGCCACGGAGACGATCACTTTCTCCCTGCCGCGTGAGATCCGCCCGGCCCGCACCCGCACGGCAAAGGCCAAGGCTTAAACGGCCTTCTCGCCGACTGCCACGCTGCCCCCGGCCCCGCACACCGTCGTGCGGGGACGGGGGCAGCGTCGTGTTCAAAGCCGGGTCACTCCTGGTCGCGGGACTGCGCGTGGCGCCGAGCCAGCAGCTCCTCCACCGTGATCTGGGAGGAATGCTCGCGGGCGTCCGCCGCAGCGGCGCGGCCGCGTCGGTCTCGGGCACGGGCCCGCCGGCGGCGACGGCGCTCCTGCTCCCGCCGTTTGCGTGCCGCCCGGCGCAGCAGCCATAACCGGATCACGGCGATGAGCAAGCAAATTAAGGTGACGCCTAAGAGCCAGGGAAAATACTGGGTCAACGGGTAGACGGCCGTGAGGATCGCCGTCGTGGAAAACGGGTCAGAGCCTTCCGCGGACAAGGATTGCGTGACCGCCCACGCGGTGGCCACGGTCATCGCGGTAAACAGCAGCGGAATGGAGACGACGGTCAAAAACAGGCCGCGCGACTCCACGAACATGGCGACGAATACTGTGGTGACCGCGAAAAACACCAGGTAGAGCAGTGAGATCTCCTGGAGGTAGAGGCTGATGATCAGCCCCGTGAGCAGACCCGCCAGCATGATCGAGATGGCCGACCAGGTCGGTAGGCCGGAAAACCGGCCGGACGACCGTGGGCGGGAGCTCGGGTATGCGTGGGACACAGCTGAAGATCATAGCTTGTTCTCCCCGCAGGCCAAGGCAGGGCCGCGCTATTTTCGGCGTTTGCGGCGGCTGTCCAGCAGCCGTTCCAACGCGTCTCCGCCCCGGCGCAGCAACTTCGTCGCCGGCCGCGGGGAACCTTCTGCGCGGGGGGACGACGCGGTTTCCCGGGCCGGCGGGCCGACGCCTTCGGTGACGTCAGCGTCGCTGGCGTCGCCGTATTCATGGACGGCCGCGGCAAAAAACTCGCCGTCTTCCCGCCACCGCTGCCGCAGAATCCGGCCGTGCTCCTCATTGACTCTGCCCGTGGCCAACCCCTCCGGGGTGATGAACTCGATCTCGGTGGCCTTCTTTTCTCCGGCCTGCAGGGACGTGATGTCGATCAGGTAGCGGAAGGCCACCGCGATCATCGCGGCCGCCGGCACCGCCAGGAAGGCGCCGATCAGGCCGAAGAGACCGCCGCCGACGGCCACGGAGATCAACACGATGACCGGGTGCAGGTTCATGGCGCGCGACTGCAGCAGCGGGGACAAGATGTTGCCCTCCAGCTGCTGGACCGCCACGATCAGGACGAGCACCAGCAGCGCCTCGGTGAAACCGAGCGAGACCAGCGCCACCAGCACCGCCAGGGCGCCGGCCGTGATCGCGCCGACATAAGGCACGAAGCCCGCCACGAAGGTGATGATGGCCAGGGTGAGCGCCATGGGCACTCCGATCGCCCACAGTCCGAGGCCGATGGCGAGCGCATCCACCGCGGAGACGATCGCCTGCGCGCGGATGTAGCCGCCGAGGGTGGTCCAGGAACGGGTGAGCAGCTCCGTGGCGTGCCAGCCACCGCGTCGGCCCATCACCGATCGCAGCCACGGCAGGAAACGGTGTCCGTCCTTGAGGAAGAAGATGACCAGCACCACGACCATGAATAGCGTGATCACCAGCGAAGTGGCGGTGGACAGTCCGGTCACGACCCCGCCGGCGATGGCGCCGGCCTGATCTTGCACCCAGCTGACGAGGTCGTTCAGCACGTTGTCCAGGTCCTCGCTGTTGAGGTTCAACGGCGGGCCCTGGGCCCACAGCTGCAGACGCTGAATGCCTTCCAACGCCTGCAAGTACAGTACTTGAGACTGTCGGGCGATGTCCGGTGCGACCACGGCGACGACCGCCCCGAGGGCGCCGAAGAACAGTAGGATGGAGATCAACGCGGCCAACACCGACGGCACCCCGTGGCGCCGCATCCACGTGGTGGGGGGCGCCAGCACAGTGCAGATGATCAGGGCGAGGATGATCGGCAGCAGGCCGACCCAAAACGTGCTGAGCAGAAACCACAGCGCGTAGGCGGCGACGGCGATGATCAGGGCGCGCAGCGCCCACATCGCGACCTGCTTGAGCCAGGACCCGATGACCACAGACCGGTCGATCTGGTCGGCCACAGGATCGTCCAGGCTCAAGGGCGTGACGTCGCGCTCCTTGTCGGAGGGATCGGTTTCATACTTCTCACTGGGCGTGCTCACACGTTATATAGTGCCTCATCCGCCTCTGGCAGTGCGTCACCCGACACCCCGGGCGGGGAAGCGGTGCGATAAGGTGGACGACTGTGAGCCTTACTCTTGGAATCGTCGGTTTGCCCAACGTGGGCAAGTCCACCCTGTTCAATGCCCTTACCCGCAACGACGTGCTGGCCGCGAACTACCCGTTCGCGACCATCGAGCCGAACGTCGGCCTGGTGGAGCTGCCGGACGAGCGGCTCAAGCGCCTCGCCGAGATCTACGGGTCCGAAAAGATCCTGCCGGCGACGGTGTCCTTCGTGGACATCGCCGGCATCGTCAAGGGCGCCTCCGAGGGTGAAGGCATGGGCAACGCCTTTTTGGCCAACATCCGGGAAGCCGACGCCATTTGCCAGGTCGTGCGCGCTTTCTCCGACGAGAACGTCATCCACGTCGACGGGGAAGTCGACCCGGCCACGGACATCGCCACCATCAACTCCGAGCTGATCCTGGCGGACCTGCAGACCATCGAAAAGGCCCTGCCGCGCCTGGAGAAGGACGCCCGCAAGGACAAGGACCTCGCCGAGACGGTCGACGAGGTCACGAAGGCCCAGGCCATCCTCGAGGACGACCGCACCTTGTTCAACGCCGCCAAGGCCGACGAGATCGACCTGGCCCTGCTGCGCGATCTGCACCTGATGACCGCGAAGCCGTTCCTCTACGTGTTCAACGCCGACGAAGGCGTGCTCACAGACGAGGCGAAGAAGGACGAGCTGCGCGCCCTCGTCGCCCCGGCCGACTGCGTCTTTTTGGACGCGCAGACCGAGACCGAGCTGCTGGAGCTGGAAGACGACGAAGCCGCCGAACTGCTCGAGTCCGTCGGCCAGACCGAGCCGGGCCTGCACTCCTTGGCCAAGGCCGGTTTCGCCACCCTCGGGCTGCAGACCTACCTCACCGCCGGGCCCAAGGAGTCCCGCGCCTGGACCATCCCGCAGGGCGCGACCGCCCCGCAGGCCGCCGGCGTGATCCACTCCGATTTTGAAAAGGGCTTCATCAAGGCCGAAATCGTCTCCTTCGAGGAGCTCGACGAACTTGGCTCCATCGCCGAGGCCCGCGCGCAGGGCAAGGTCCGCCAAGAGGGCAAGGACTACGTCATGGCCGACGGGGACGTCGTCGATTTTAAATTTAACGTCTAAAAGTCCCCGCTCAGCACCGCATTTACCGGCGACCGCGTGAACGCGTCGCCGGTTCTGCGTTTTCTGCACCGGGCTTCGCTTCTTCCCGTCGGGCGATAGGGTGGGGGCAAGAGATCAGATCCCAGATCTGATGACACCCAGACACAGGAGTTTCTAGCCATGAGCTTTAACGTTTATCTTTCCGGCGAGATCCACACCGATTGGCGGGAGGAGATCCAGCGCGGCGCCGAGGCCGCCGGACTGGACGTGGTGTTCACCGCGCCGGTGACCGACCATGGGGCCAGCGACGCCGCGGGCGATCACCTGGGCGAGAACACCGAGCAGTTCTGGCGCGACCACCAGTCCGCGAAGGTCAACGCCATCCGCACCCGCACCTTGATCGAGAAGAGCGATCTCGTGGTGGTGCGCTTCGGCGACAAGTACAAGCAGTGGAACGCCGCCTTCGACGCCGGGTACAGCGCCGCGCTGGGCAAGCCGTACATCACGCTGCACGACGAAGACCTCATCCACCCGCTCAAGGAAGTCGACGCCGAGGCCCAGGCCTGGTGCACGAGCACCGACCAAGTGGTGGAGACCCTGCGCTACGTGCTTAAGGCATAGGCCGGGAACTGACCAGAGAAACTGAACGCCCCCAGGGCGTCATGCGTCGTATAAGGAGATCACTGTGGAACTGAGCATGGACAAAGGCAACCAATTCGTCGAAGACACGCAGTCGCCGGAAGGTGCTGCGGCGTGGAAGCAGCAGCTGGACGAGTTTGCGCCGGGCGCATCCGACTGGGTCGTCGGCGCGGTCTTCGGCGGAACCTACCAGCGCGACGGGCTCGAGCTGCGGGACCGGCAGATGCTCAACATGGCGGCCTTGGCCGCGATGGGCGGAACCGAGCCGCAGCTGACCGGCCACATCAAGACGGCCGTGGACGTCGCCGGCATGAGCAAGGAAGAAGTCGCGGAGTGCTTCGTGCACCTGATGCCCTACATCGGCGTGCCGAAGACCCTCGCCGCGATGCGCTGCATGAAGGCCGCGTTCGAGGAATAACCGACGATGGCCTCCCCGGACAACATCTTGTTGCACCTCCCGGAGGACGAAGAACAGCAGGTGCGCGAGGTGTTTGCGCGTCTGGAACAGCGGGGGTTTCCCGCCCAGAGTCAGACCCCGCACATCACCGTCACGTTTTCGCCGGCGATGGATGAGGACGTCGTCAAGCGTGCCGCCGAACTGCTCCCGCCGGTGATCCCCG
>CALZCR010000156.1 GCA_945631445.1 uncultured Corynebacterium sp.
CACCCAGCGGGACCAGGTTGCGTGCCGGGGCCCCGACGTATTCCGCCATGCCGCCGTCCATGCCCAGACCGACGCCCGCGTAGTCCATCTTCGCGGCGTTCTCGCAGTAGGTGTCCTGTCCGCGGGTGCACGCACGGCACACCCCGCACCCCACCGGCCCGTAGATCAAATAGGCCGCGCCGTGCTCGATGCCCTTGACGCCCTCGCCGAGCTCCTCGACCCAACCGGAGGTCTCGTGCCCGAGCGTGAACTCCGGGTCCATCTGCGGGTTCAGGCCCTCCTCGAACTCGTCGAAGATGGCCACGTCCGAGTGGCACGCGCCGGCGCCGGCGACCTTGAGCAGCACCTCGCCCGGGCCCGGGGTCGGCTTAGGAACGTCCTTCAGGGAGGGGAAAGTCTTGTATCCGGTGTGGACGACGGCTTTCATGGTGGTCATGCGGTGCTCCTCAAGTCGTGGATAACGTGTCCAGACACCACACTAACCATGATTTACCTCCGCGGCAGCGCGAGATTAGATTGGCCCCGTGAGCCCTTTCCACGATCCGGACGTCCAACGCGTGCACTCCTCGGCGTTGCGCTCCATCGCCCGGGTGGTCGACGAAACCGTCGCCCCCACCCCGGCGGGCGACGCGCTGGCGCAGATCACGGAACAATTGCGCGACGGCCCCGCCCTCGCGCTGACCGGAGCCGGGGTCTCCACCGACTCCGGCATCCCCGACTACCGCTCCGCCGGCGGGAGCCTGCGCACCGGACGCCCCATGACCTACCAGGAATTCCGCCACGACCCGGCCGCCTCCCACCGCTACTGGGCGCGCGGCTTCATCGGCTGGCGCACCATGCGCGCAGCCCACCCGAACCGCACCCACTACGCGCTCGTCGAACTGGAGCGCGCCGGGCTGCTTCACGGGACAGTCACCCAAAACGTCGACGGCTTGCACCGCGCCGCCGGCACCGAGCGGATCATCCACCTGCACGGCGACATGGAACACGTCGTCTGCCTCGACTGCGGAAATGTCGAGGACCGCGAGCTTTTCGACGCCCGCCTCGAGGCCGCCAACCCCGGCTACCGCGAGTCGATCGTCGTCGAGCGGTCCATGGTCAACCCCGACGGCGACGTCACCCTGGATCAGGCGGCCATCGACCGCTTCGTCATGGCCGGGTGCCGCGTGTGCGGATCACTCCGGCTCAAGCCGGACGTGGTCTATTTCGGGGAATCGGTGCCGGCGCGGCGTCGGCACGCGGCCGACCGGCTGCTGGCCGAGTCGTCCTCGCTGCTGGTCGCCGGGTCGTCGTTGGCGGTGATGAGCGGCTACCGTTTCGTGCTCGAGGCCCGCAAGGCCGGCAAACGCGTCGCCGTGATCAACGGCGGCCCAGGCCGCGGCGACGCCAAGGCCGACGTCGTGTGGCGCACCCGCGTGGGCCCGGCCTTCGACGATCTGTTGGACGCGCTCGAGCTATAAGGGTTTTCGCGTACTTTGGGGCGCACACCGACCCCGCAAGGAAAGGCCCTGGCCATGCTCCGCCTCGAACAGATGGTGAACTTCGTCCGCGACGGCTACCTCTTCGCCTCCCGCACCCGCAGCCGCGCCGGCGTCGCCCCCGACTCCCACGACCCCGTCGCCCTGCGCATGATGGGCCGCCGCGCCGTCTTAGTCCGCGGCCAGGAAGGCGTGCGCGTCTTCTACGACACCGACCGCATGCAGCGCGACGGCGCCATGCCCGCCTTCATCCGCGGCCCCCTCTTCGGACCCGGCGCGGTGCACGGCCTTGACGGGGAAGAACACGCCGTGCGCAAAAACGCGCTGGCCGACATGGCCTACGACGACGAGCGCGTCGAGAAGTTCAAGACGCTCGTCGCCGAGGACCTCGAGGGCATGCTCGACACATGGCGCGCCGGCTCCGGCACCGTCCATGCGGACACCGCGCTGGCCTACGGGCGCGCCGCCTTCCGCTGGGCCGGCCTCCCGCTCACCATGAAAGAGATGGACCGCCAGATCCACCGCATGCACCGCCTGCTGGACAACTTCGGCCAACCGTCGCGCAACGTCATCGGCTGGATCGAGCGCTACCGCCTCGACAAATGGGCCACCCAGCTGATCACCGACGTGCGCTCCGGCAAGGTCCAGGCCGATCCGGACTCCGTGCTCTCCCACATGGCGGATCTGCGCGGGCCCGACGGCGAACTCGTCGACGCCCGCACCGCCGGCGTCGAACTGCAAAACCTCACCCGCCCCACCGTGGCCGTCGCCCGCTTCGCCGCCTTCGCCGCCACCGCCCTGGTCGACCACCCCGAATGGGTCGAACGCATCCACACCGCCGCCGGCGAGAACCTCATCGACGTCCCCGAGGCCACCGCCTTCGCCCAGGAAGTCCGCCGCACCTACCCGTTCGTGCCGATGCTGCCCGCCAAAGCCAAGGAAGACACCGAGGTCTCCGGCTGCCCGGTGAAGAAAGGCCAGCGCGTGCTGCTGGACTTCGTCGGCACCCTGACCTCCCCGAAGGAGTGGGACGACGCCGGCTCCTTCAACCCGGAACGCTTCTTCGAAGTCGACGACGCCGAAGACCTGGTCGCCTTCATCCCGCAGGGCGGCGGCGACGTCCGCGCCGGGCACCGTTGCCCGGGCGAGAAGATCGCGGTCACCGCCTTGTCCGCCGCGGTGGCGGCGCTGTGCCGGCCGGGGGTGCACATCTCCGGTGAGACCGAGGACCGCACTTTCCCGTGGACGCAGATGCTCACCCGCCCGTCGACCGGGGTGCGGGTCAGCGCCTAGTGTGCGCAGTTCGCCGGTCTTTGATCCAGGTCAAGGAACCTTCGCGGGAGTGGCCCTACATTGAGAGTTGTCAGAGAAAAACACCAGCTCGAAAGGATTGACGACCATGACTGCTCCTGTCATCAAAAACACCACCCTGCGTTCCGACGACTTCTCTTGCCCGTCGTGCGTGAACAAGATCGAAACCAAGCTCGGCGGCCTGGACGGCGTCCAGGAGGCGGAAGTGAAGTTCTCCTCCGGCCGCATCATGGTCAAGCATGACCCGAAGGTCGCGACTATTCGTGACTTGGTCGACGCGGTCGCCGAGGTCGGCTTCCAGGCGAAGCCGTCGGCGATCTAAGCCGCGGCAGCTCAGTAACGCAGCAGGCCTGCACCGAGAGGGAAAACTCTTCCCCTCGGCGCAGGCCTATAGCTTTTTCTAGTGCGCGCGGAAGAACTCGACGGCCAAGTTGGTGGCGCTCGGTGCCTGGAACCAGGTGTGTCCGCCGCCGTGGACTTCCACGACGGAGGTGGGCACGTCGCAGTTAGCCGGGGTGCGCACGGTGGAGTTGATGACTTCCCCCGCCTGCTCGGTGACGGTGCTCATGTCGCAGCCGTTGCGTTCACCGAAGGTGGCGAGGACGGCGTCCACGGACTGGTAAGGACGCCCGTGGCGTACCCCGCCCTCGTAGGTGACGACGGAGTCGTTGTCGGCGTGAATGAGCAGGGTGGGCACCTGACCCTCGGCGCAGTCGGCGACGGTGGAGTCGTAGTAGGCGCCGGCCACGCCCACGACGCCCGCGACCGTGCCGGGGTTCTGGCAGGCCAGGCCCACGGCCATGCCGCCGCCGTTGGACAGCCCGGAGGCAAAGACCTGCTTCCGGTCGATGGAGTAGCGCTCATCCAGATCGTCGAGGACCCGGTGGATGTAGGCGACGTCGTCTTCCCGGCTGGTCTCGGCGTAGGGGGCGCCGCCCCAGGCGTTGTCCACGCCTTGGCCGTAGACGACGATCGCGTCACCACCGACGGCGTTATGCAACTGGGCGTAGGCGGCATGGTTTTCCGCGGTCTCGTTCCAGCCGCCGAAGCTCATGATCACCGGGTAAGCGCGCGCCTGATCGAAACCGTCCGGCAGCGCGACCCGGTAGGAGCGGTCGCCGATCTGGTGCTGCTGGGTGGATGAGAGCACTTCCGCCTCGCCGAACGAGGAGGGAAGCGAGGAGGACGGGGGAGTGTAGGACTCGAATGCGGAGACGAGTCCGGAGGAGGACAGTTGGGGGACCTGGGCGCTGGCGACGGGGGCGGCGATGGTCAGGGTGGTAAGGCCCGCGACGGTGGCGACGGCGGTGCGAAGGGCGGACATATCCACCCATTGAAGCAGCTTTCCGCTTCTTGATCTAGGTCAAGGAACTTATTCCGTGAGCCTCGTAGCTTTATAGGTGTCAAAGGAAAGACCTTTGAACATGAAGTCAAAGGAAAGAAACCATGAAGAACTTCTGGCGGACCTGGGGCGTCGTCGTAGTCTCCGGCGTCCTCATCGTCGCGGCGCTCTTGGCCGGCGCCGACATCACGGGCTCAGCGACCGAGCCCTTCGGATTACCGGATGCGTTGATGATCGCCGCCGCCGTGGTGGCCGGTCACCGCATCGTCTGGAGTGCGATCCAGGCGCTGCGCATCAAGGTGATCTCCATCGACCTGCTGGTCTCTGTCGCGGCGATCGGCGCGATGCTGTTGGGCAACTGGTGGGAGGCCGCGGCCGTGACCTTCCTCTTCGCCATCGGCGGCGCGCTGGAGCGCGCGACGCTCAACCGCACCCGCAAGGCGCTCAGCGATCTGGTCGACTCCGCGCCGGAAACCGCGACCAAGCTCAATGACGACGGCTCCACGGAGACCGTCGAACTGTGGGAGCTGATTCCGGGTGACACCGTCCTGGTCAAAAACGGCGAGCAAGTCCCGGTCGACGGCCGCGTGCTCTCCGGTCACGGCGGCGTCGACGAAGCACAGATCACCGGCGAGTCCGTCCCGGCAGAGAAGGCGGAAGGCTCCGAGGTCTTCGCCGGCACCTGGCTGCGCTCCGGGGTGCTGCGGATCGAAGCGATCGGCATCGGCGCCGACTCGACCCTGGCCAAGATCATCCACCGCGTCGAAGACGCCCAGGACGACAAGGCCAAGACGCAGACCTTCATGGAGAAGTTCTCCACCTGGTACACCCCCGGCGTGATGGTCGCGGCCTTGGTTATCGGCCTGGCCACCATGAACGTGGAGCTGGCCTTGACGCTGCTGGTCATCGGTTGCCCGGGTGCGCTGGTCATCTCGATTCCGGTCTCGATCGTCGCCGGCATCGGCCGCGC
>CALZCR010000157.1 GCA_945631445.1 uncultured Corynebacterium sp.
CCCCTGCGCGCCGCCGGGGGATGGTGGGGGGGGTGGGGGGTGGCGCACGCCTACCACCAGTTGCACCCGGTGTCCTCGCCGCCGTGGGAGCACCTCGACGACATCCTGGCCAACGCGGAGCGTTTCCATCGCCGGTGGGGGATGTGGCCGATGCGCGGGTGGTTGGACGCTTTCGCCGAGGCCGGTGCGATCGTCTACGCCCGCGGCCGGTGGCGGCGCACCCGTTGGGCTTTTTCATGTCGTTGCTCGATCAGACGGTCATCGCCGTGGCGTTGCCGGAGATCACGGAGGCCTTCGGCGCCGAACTGGGCGAGTCCGTCTGGGTGTCTTCCGCGTACCTGCTGGCCGTGGTCGTCCCGCTGCTGACCACGGGCCGGCTCGGCGACCGCTACGGGCATCGGCGCATGTTCCAGATCGGGATCGTGACCTTTGTGGTGGCCGCGGCCGCCTGCGCCTTCGCCCCCACGATCGAGGTGCTCATCGTGCTGCGGGTGGTGCAGGGCCTGGGCTCGAGCCTGCTGATGCCGCAGACCATGGCCGTGATCAACCGGGTCTTTTCCCGGGCGCACCGCGGCCGCGCCCTGGGGGTGTGGGGCGTGGTCGGCTCGCTGGCCGGGTTGACTGGCCCGCTGCTCGGCGGACTGGTCGTCGGCGCCTTCGGGTGGCGCGGCGTCTTCCTCATGCACCTGCCCGTCGGCCTGCTCGCCCTGCTGCTGTCCGCCCTGTGGGTGCCGCGGTTGCCGACGTCCGCCCCGCGCGTCGATCTGGCCTCCGTGGCCGCTTCTTTCCTCGCCGTGGGGTCGACGGTGTTCGTCATCCAACAAGGCCCGCGGCTGGGCTGGCCGCTGTGGCTGTGGGCGGTGGCGGCGATCGGGGTCGGCGCCGCGGCGGTGTTCGTGGCCATCCAGGTGCGCGCCTCCCGACGCGGCAGCGACGCGCTGGTCCCGGTCGCGCTGTTTCGCGACCGCAACTACGTCGTCGGCGTGGTCTCGATCTCCGCGATGGGGTTCGTGGCCGCCGCCATGATGATCCCGATGATGATGTGGCTGCAGGAGGTCGTGGGGCTGAGCGCGCAAGCCGCCGGGCTGGCGGTGGCGCCCATGGCGTTCATTTCCATGCTGCTCGGCCCCGTCGTCGGCGTGCTCGCCGACCGGTTCCACCCGCGCCCGCTCTCGCAGATCGGGTTCGGGATCATGATCGCCGCCTTCCTGTTCCTGTGGGCCGCGTTACGCGCGGAGGCCCCGGTGTGGGTCTTCTCCGGCGGCATGGCGCTGGTCGGCGTCGGTCAAACTTTCATCTGGGCCACGAACTCCGCGGCGGCGATGCGGGACTTGCCCGCCGCGCACATGGGGGCCGCGTCCGGGGTCTACAACACCACCCGGCAGCTCGGTTCCGTGCTCGGGGTGGCGGGCATCGGCGCAGCCATGGACGTCGGCGTCCAAGCAGACGGTTTGGCCTCGGGGCTGGCGAATTCCCTCCTGTTGCTCGTCGCCGCCCTCGTGGTCGGGGGGATCACCGTCAGCTTCTTCCGGGCCAGCGCATCGCCGGCGGCCGAAGGGCCCGCGCCGGGGTCGGAGGCGGAGCGGGCGGGGAAGGGATAAAGTGGGCCCCATGCGTCTTGCCACCCTCACGTCCGGGGGCGACTGCCCCGGCCTCAACGCCGTCATCCGCAGCATCGTCCGCACCGCCAACACCGAGTACGGTTCCACCGTCGTCGGATATCGAGACGGTTGGGTCGGCCTGCTCGAGGATCGCCGCGTCGACCTGTACGACGACGAGGAGATCGACCGGATCCTGCTGCGCGGCGGCACCATCCTGGGCACCGGCCGGCTGCACCCGGAGAAGTTCAAGGCGGGCATCGACACGGTCAAGAACAACCTCCAGGACGCGGGCATCGACGCGCTGATCCCCATCGGCGGCGAAGGCACCCTCAAGGGCGCGAAGTGGCTGGCCGATAACGGCGTCCCGGTCGTGGGCGTGCCCAAGACCATCGACAACGACGTCAGCGGCACCGACTACACCTTCGGCTTCGACACGGCCGTCTCGGTGGCCACCGACGCGATCGACCGGCTGCACACCACCGCCGAGTCCCACGACCGGGTCATGATCGTCGAAGTCATGGGCCGTCACGTCGGGTGGATCGCCCTGCACGCCGGCATGGCCGGCGGCGCGCACTACACCGTCATCCCGGAGGTGCCCTTCAACATCGAAGAGATCACCAAGGCGATGCAGCGTCGCTTCCAGCTGGGGGAGAAGTACGGCATCATCGTCGTCGCCGAAGGCGCCGTCCCCGAGGAGGGGACCATGGAGATGTCGGTCGGGGACGTCGATCAATTCGGCCACACCACCTTCACCGGCATCGGCCAGCAGATCGGCGACGAAATCAAGCGCCGCATCGGCCAAGACGTGCGTACGACGGTGCTCGGCCACATCCAGCGCGGCGGCAGCCCGACGGCCTACGACCGCGTGCTGGCCACCCGCTACGGAGCGCACGCCGCCCGCGCCGCGCACGAGCAGACGTTCGGCAGCTGCGTGGCGCTCAACGGCGAAGACATCGTCACGATCACTCTGGAAGAGGCCATCGGGGACCTCAAGGTCGTGCCGGTGGAACGTTACGAAAACGCCCGCTCCCTGTTCGGCTGAGTTCTCCGCCACGCCGTGATCCACCCGTGACCGAAAAGCTCTTCCCGGCGGGGCGGGCAGCTGGGTAATGTTCGAACATGAGGTACGCATTGGAGCCGGTGCGTGATTTCTCCGCCACCCCGACGCTGTCCAACCGCGTCGTCGTGCTGGAGCAACTGGGGCACCACCACCTGGATGAGTTGATTCGGGCGGCGGCCGTCGACGAGTTGTGGCGCCGCTGGTACGTCACCGTCCCCGCCCCGGAGGCCATGGTCGAAGACGTCGACCGCCGGCTCGCCGAACAGCGCGACGGGCTCAGCGCTTCGTGGGCGATTCTGGCCCCGGCGACGGGGCGGGCGGTCGGGATGACCTCTTTCCACAGTTTTGATCCGGCGCACAAAAGGCTGGAGATCGGCCGCACCTGGATCGCCGCCGACCTGCACGGCAGCGGCGTCAACCCCGCCGTGAAAATCTTGCAGCTGGCCCGCGCCTTCGAGGTGCTCGCCGTCCACGCGGTGGAGCTGCGCACCAACTGGCACAACCACCCTTCCCGGCAGGCCATCGAAAGGCTGGGCGCGAAGCAGGACGGGGTGTTGCGCAAACACCGGATCCAGCCGGACGGCACCGTCCGTGACACGGTGGTCTATTCCATCACCGACGATGAATGGCCGGCGGTGAAACTGACGCTGATGGACCGCCTCTACCGCCGGTACGGGCCCGAGGTGCTGGAGCCGGTGGCGTAGGGCCGACGCGGCGGCGCCGGCCGGGAGAGGTTCACCGAGGGCAGCTGACGTGACTGACGCGGCGAGGAACTACACTGTCTGACATGACTGTCGCGCACTATGACTTGATGGACTTTGAAGAGGTCCTGGACAAGTACGACCCCGTCATGGGCCTTGAGGTCCACGTCGAGCTGTCGACCCAGACCAAAATGTTCTCCGCCTCCTCCGCCGCTTTCGGCGACGAACCCAACAGCAACGTCGACCCCGTCTCGCTCGGCCTGCCGGGCGCGCTGCCGGTGGTCAACAAGACCGGCGTGGAGTACGCGGTGAAGATCGGCCTGGCGCTGAATTGCTCGATCGCGGAGTCGTCCCGGTTCGCCCGCAAAAACTACTTCTACCCGGACCAGCCGAAGAACTACCAGATCTCCCAGTACGACGAGCCCATCGCCTACGACGGCTACCTCGACGTCGTCCTGGAGGACGGCACCGAGTGGCGCGTGGACATTGAGCGCGCCCACATGGAAGAAGACACCGCCAAGCTCACCCACCTCGGTGGCGTGGGCGGGCGCATCCACGGGGCGACGGCCTCGCTGGTGGACGTCAACCGTGCCGGCATCCCGCTGATCGAGATCGTGACCAAGCCGATCGAGGGCGCCGGCGAACGCGCCCCGGAAGTCGCCAAGGCCTATGTCGCGGCGCTGCGCGAGCTCGTCGCCGCACTCGGGGTCTCCAACGCCCGGATGGACCAGGGTTCGATGCGCGTCGACGCCAACCTGTCCCTGCGTCCGATCGGGCAGGAGGAGTTCGGCACCCGCACCGAGACCAAGAACATCAACTCGCTGAAGTCCGTGGAGCAGGCCATCCGCTTCGAGATGATGCGTCAAGGCGCAGCACTGGACAACGGCGAGGAAATCTTCCAGGAGACCCGCCACTACCAGGAGACCGACGGCTCGACCTCCAAGGGCCGCCCGAAGGAAAGTGCGGACGACTACCGCTACTTCAACGACCCGGACCTGCCGCCGGTCTTCGTCAGCCGCGAGTGGGTCGAGGAGATCCGCGCGACCTTGCCGGAGCTGCCGTGGATCCGTCGCGCCCGCATCCAGGAAGCCTGGAAGCTCACCGACGAAGAAATGCGCGACCTGGTCAACGCCGGGGCGCTGGATCTGATCATCGACACCACCGAGCACGGCGCCAGCGCCGATGAGGCCCGTTCCTGGTGGGTGTCGTACCTGTCGGGCAAGGCCAACGAGACCGGCGAGGCGCTCGTCGACCTGCCGATCACCCCGCAGCAGGTGGCGCGCGTCATTGAACTGGTCAAGGAAGGGAAGTTGACTACGAAGCTGGCCCGGCAGGCCGTCGACGGCGTGCTCGCCGGCGAAGGCGACGTCGACGAGGTCGTCGCCGCCCGCGGCCTGGAGGTCGTGCGCGACGACGGCGCCATCGAGGCCGCCGTGGACGAAGCCCTCGCCGCGAACCCGGACGTCGTGGAGAAGTACCGCGAAGGAAACAAGAAGGTCACCGGCGCCATCGTCGGCGCCGTGATGAAGGCGACCAAGGGCAAGGCCGACCCGAAGCAGGTCAACCAGCTGATCGCCAAGAAGCTGGGCTAGCAGCGGCTTCGCCAGATAGCGCCGAGGGGGGGGCCCCCGGGGGCCGGGGCGCCCCCCCCGCGGGTGTGTGTAAAAAAAAAAAAAATTTTTTGTGGAATGGAAAAAAAAGA
>CALZCR010000158.1 GCA_945631445.1 uncultured Corynebacterium sp.
GTCGGGGGTGCGCACGTCGGCGGCGAGCACGCGGCGGCCGTCGGCGTCGAGGCCGAACGCGAATTTGGGGTCGGCGAGGATGATGCCTTTTACTTCGGCCAGGGCGGCGGCGCGGGAGTAGATCGACAGGGTCGCGTCCCGCAGTTCTTCGGCGCGCTCGGCGCCGAGCTTGTCGACGACCACGTCGAAGCTGACGTTTTCATCGTGGTCGCCCTGCTCCGCCTTGGTGGCGGGGGTGAAGATGGGCGGGTCCAGGCGGGAGGCTTCGGTGAGGCCGTCGGGAAGCGGGATGCCGCAGACGGTGCCGTTGTCGCGGTATTCGACGAGGCCGGAGCCGGTGAGGTAGCCGCGGGCGACGGCTTCGAAGGGCAGCATGTTCAGCCGCTTGACCACCAGTGCCCGGCCGAGGACCTCGGCGGGGATGCGTTCGTCGTCGAGGGGGCCGGCGAGGTGGTTGGGGAAGTCGAGGGCGTCGAAGAAGAAGACGCTCATGGCGGTGAGCACGCGTCCCTTGTCGGGGATCGCGGGTTCGAGGACGTGGTCGTAGGCGGAGATGCGGTCGGTGGCCACCATCAGGAGGTGGTCGTCGTCGATCTCGTAGAGTTCGCGGACCTTGCCCGCGGACAGGTGGGTGTAGTCAGACAGCTCAGGGCGCATGGCCAGCATTTTAGCTTGCCGATGCGCCCTGTCGGTGAGCGGGCCTAGAGGATCTCGCCCGGGGTGTAGGCGGCGGCCGCCGGGTGATCGGCGACGAGTTCGTCGATGCGGGTGATGACCCGGCCGGTCTGGGATTCGGCGGCGCCGATGAAGGCGTGGCGGTCTTCGAGCGCGGCCTCCAGCTGGGTCTGGTCCAGCGGGAAGCGCGCGTCGGCGGCGAGGCGTTCGACGAGGTCTTGTCCGCCGCCGTGCTCGCGCATGTTCAGGGCGACGGCCACGGCGTGTTCCTTGATGATCTCGTGGGCTTCTTCCCGGCCCTGGCCGGCGCGGACGGCGGCCATGAGCAGGCGGGTCGTGGCCAAAAACGGCAGGTAGCGTTCGAGTTCGCGGTCGATCATGGCGGGGAAGGCGCCGAATTCGTCGAGGACGGTGAGGAAGGTCTCGAACATGCCGTCGAGGGTGAAGAAGGCGTCGGGCAGGGCGACGCGGCGGACGACGGAGCAGAAGACGTCGCCTTCGTTCCACTGCTGGCCGGCGAGGTCGGCGACCATGGTGAGGTGGCCGCGGAGGATGACCTGCATGCCGCCGACGCGTTCGCAGGAGCGGGCGTTCATCTTGTGCGGCATCGCCGACGAGCCGACCTGGCCTTCTTTGAAGCCTTCGGTGACGGTTTCGTTGCCGGCCATCAAGCGGATGGTGGTGGCCAGCGAGGAGGGGCCGGCGCCGAGCTGGACGAGCGCGGAGACGGCGTCGAAGTCCAGGGAGCGGGGGTAGATCTGGCCGACGGAGTCGAAGAGGCGGTTGAAGCCCAGGAAGTCGGCGATGGAGCGTTCGAGGGAGACGAGTTTGTTTTCGTCGCCGCCGAGCAGGTCGAGCATGTCCTGGGAGGTGCCCATGGGGCCCTTGACGCCGCGCAGCGGGTAGCGGCTGAGGAGGTTTTCGACGCGTTCGAGGGCGACGAGCATTTCGTCGCCGGCGGAGGCGAAGCGCTTGCCCAGGGTGGTGGCTTGGGCGGCGACGTTGTGGGAGCGCCCGGCCATGACCTGGGACTGGTAGCGGGCGGCGATCGTGCCGATGCGGGCGAGCACGGCGACGGCCTTGGCGTGCACCAGTTCCAGGGAGCGGTAGATCTGCAGCTGCTCGACGTTTTCCGTCAGGTCGCGGCTGGTCATGCCCTTGTGGATGTGCTCGTGCCCGGCCAGGGCGTTGAACTCTTCGATGCGGGCCTTGACGTCGTGGCGCGTGATTTTTTCGCGCTCGGTGATGGAGTCGAGGTCGACGCTGTCGATGACGGCCTCGTAGGCCGCGACCGCGTCGTCGGGGATGTCGACGCCCAGTTGTCTCTGGGCTTTCATCACGGCGATCCAGAGTTCCCGCTCCATGATAATTTTGGATTCGGGGCTCCAGACGTCGGCCATTTCAAGGGACGCGTACCGGGACGCGAGGACGTTTACGATCTTCTTTTTCTCAGCCACGCCCCTGATTATGGCACGCGCCCAGATAAAGGGGCAGTCACTTGCCCAGGAGTCGACGGAGTCGGCGTCCGGCTTCGCGGGCTTCGTCGGCGGGTCCGCACAGCGACAGCCGCACCCAGCCGGCGCCGTCGACGGGGTCGAAGTCGACGCCCGGGGCGACGGCGACGCCGATCTCATCGACGAGTTCGAGCGCCCAGGCCTCGGAGTCGTCGGTCAGCGAGGAGACGTCGACCCACAGGTAGAGCCCGCCGTCGGGTTCGGCGTAGTTGTCCAGGCCTAGGGCGGCGAGTTCTTCGAGCAAGACAGTGCGGGTGGCGCGGTAGTTCTCGATGTGGCCGTCGAGTTCGGCGCGGGCGGCGTCGGTGAAGGCGGCGCGTCCGGCGACCTGGGAGATGGCGGGGGCGCATAGGGCGACGGAGGCCTGGAGGTTTTCGATGGTCTCGACCAGCTCGGCGGGGACGATGAGCCAGCCGACGCGCCAGCCGGTCATGGAGAAGTATTTGGATAAGGTGCCCACGACGATGGCCCGGTCGGAGAATTCCCGGGCGGTGGCGGTGGGCGGGCCGAAGCTCATCCCGTGGTAGTCCTCGTCGGAGATCAGCGTGGCGTCGTTGTCCTCGCACCAGGCGGCGATGCGCGCCAGCTCCTCCGGGTCGATGATGGTGCCGGTGGGGTTGCCGGGGCTGGTGACCAGCACGACCGTGGGCTTGTCCTCGGCGGGCAGTGCCTCGAGCATCGCGGCGGTGGGCTGGAAGTTCGTCTCCGCGCCGCAGACCAGGTCGACGACTTCGGCGCCGAGGGCCTTGAGGATGTTGCGGTAGGCGGGGTAGCCGGGCCGCGGCAGGGCGACTTTGTCGCCGACCTCGAGCAGGGCGGTGAAGGCGGCGACGAAGCCGCCGGAGGAGCCGGTGGTGACGATGACGTGGTCGGCGGACGTCGTCACGCCGTAGGTCTCGGCGTGCCAGGCGGCGATGGCTTCGCGCAGCGCCCGGTCGCCGACGACTTCGGTATAGCCCAGCGGGGAGGCGTACAGCGCGTCGGCGGCGGCGTCGAGGACGACTTTCGGCGCGCCGGTGGCGGGTTGCCCGGCGCACAGCATGATGGTCTCTTCCCCGGCTTGGGCGCGGCGGGCGACCAGGTCCAGCATCTTCATGACCCGGAACGGCTCCACCACCCCTCGGTCGGCGACGAGGCGGGCGGGGTGGGGGCGTTCCGGGGTGTTCATGAGGTCACGACCTATTGTTCGGGGATGGTGATGCGCCCGTCGGTCGCCGGGCCGGCGATGTCGCTGCGGTACAGCGTTCCGTCGAAGTCGATCTTATCGACGCGCGCGTAGGCCTCCTGGCGGGCCTCCGCCAGGGTGGCGCCGACGCCGAGGACGTTGAGGACGCGGCCGCCGGCGGAGACGTACCCGCCGGCGTCGTCACGCGTGGTTCCGGCGTGCAGGACGACGGCCGGGTCGTCGAGGCCTTCCCCGCTGACGGGCACACCCGTCTGCGGGTCCGCCGGGTAGCCGGCGGCGGCGAGGACCACGGTCAGGGCGTAGCCGTCCTCCCATTCCAGCGGCGGGAGCTGCTCCAGGGTGCCGGAGGCCACCGCGTCGAGCACCCCGCCCAGCGGGGTCTTCAGCAGCGCGAGCACCGGCTGGGTCTCGGGGTCGCCGAAGCGGGCGTTGAACTCGATGACCTCCGGCCCGTTGACCGTCCACGCCAGGCCCGCGTACATCAGGCCCGAGTACGGGGTGCCGCGGCGCACCATTTCCTTGGCCACCGGTTCGCAGACCTCGGTGACGATGCGCTCCACGCCGCCCTCCGGCAACCACGGCAGCGGCGTGTACGCGCCCATGCCGCCGGTGTTGGGCCCTTCGTCGCCGTCGAAGGCACGCTTGTGGTCCTGGGCCGGCAGCAGCGGGACGACGGTCTCGCCGTCGACCAGGCAGAACAAAGAGACCTCCGGGCCGTCAAGGAATTCCTCGAGCAGCACCGGGTTCGTCGCCGCGTGCACGGCGTCGATGTGCTGGCGGGCGGCCATCCGGTCCTCGGTGACCACCACGCCCTTGCCGCCGGCCAGCCCGTCGTCCTTGACCACCCAGCGCGGGCCGAACTTGTCCAGCGCCGCGTCGATCGCTTCTTCCGTGGCGCCCGGCATGAGCTGCTCGGCGGCGGCGGTGCGCACGCCGGCGGCGGCCATGACGTCCTTGGCGAACTGCTTGGAGCCCTCCAGCTGGGCGGCTTCCTTGCCGGGGCCGAAGACCTTGATCCCGGCGGCGCGCAGATCGTCCGCCACGCCGGCGACCAGCGGGATTTCCGGGCCGATGATCACCAGGTCGGCGGCGATCTTCTCCGCCAGGGCGACCATGGCGGGGCCGTCGTCGACTGCGCCGGCGTCGGCGTGGACGGTGGCCACCGTCTCCATTCCCGCGTTGCCCGGGACTACGTGCAGATCAGAGACAGTGTCATCGGCGGCCAGGCCGGTGAGCAGGGCGTGTTCACGGCCGCCCGAACCAATCACGAGAATGCGCATGCCTTCATCGTAGCGCCCGGCGCTCCCGCCTCAGCGTGCAGCGCCCCAGCGACGGCGCCCGCGGGGTAGCATGGCGGACATGAGTACCGTCTTCACGAAGATCATCGAGGGCGATCTGCCCGGCCGCTTTGTCTACCGCGACGACAACGTCGTCGCCTTCCTCTCGATCGAGCCGGTCGAATACGGCCACGTTCTGGTCGTGCCGGTGCAGGAGGTGGACAAGTGGACTGACCTGGACCCGGTGATCTGGACGCAGATGAACGAGGTCGCCCAGCAAATCGGGCGCGCGATCATCGACGTCTTCGGCTCCCAGCGCGCCGGTTACCTCATCGCCGGTTTCGAAGTGCCGCACCTGCACATCCACCTCTTCCCCGCCGACGACATGTCCGGCTACAACCTG
>CALZCR010000159.1 GCA_945631445.1 uncultured Corynebacterium sp.
CCGCGGCGGCCGCGGCCGCGTGCAGCGACGGGGGCCGCCGGTTGGAGATCGGCAGATCCACCCGCGACGTCACGAAAGTGCCCGCCCCGGGGACCCGGCGCACCAAGACGCGGGCCTCGAGGGAAGCCAGGGCCCGACGAATCAGCGGGCGAGAAACTCGGAAACGCTCCATCAATTCGCGCTCCCCTGGCAACCGGTCCCCCGGCGCCAAAACGCGGAGCTCTTCAAGGAGGCGCGACTCCAGCTCTTCCACGGAGACGGATCCCACCCGTGCCTCTGGTGATGCCCCCACTGTGTTTTCCTCCCCTAAAGCTCTTTCCGGGAGAGGAGAATAACCCACTTCGGGCGTCTCGGCTGGGCAAGACCGCGCCGGGGACCCCCGACTAGGATTAACGCGGCCGCAATTCCAACAGCCGCCCGCCCGATCCGTCCTCCAACACCCAGAGCGAGCCGTCCTGCGCCTGCACGACCGCCCGAACCCGTGCCCCCGCGTCCCACTCCTGCACGGCTTCCGCCTGCCGGCCGTCGAGTTCCACCCGCACCAGCCGCTGGCCGGACAGCCCGCCCAGGAATGCGTCGCCGCGCCACTCATCGAATAATCCGCCGCTGTAGATCATCAGGCTGCCCGGGGAGATCGCCGGCACCCAATACTCCGCCGGGGCGACGAAGCCGTCCTCCTCGCTGTGATCCGGGATCGGACTTCCGTCGTAGTGGACGCCCATCGACGCGTCTGGCCACCCGTAATTTCCGCCTTCCGTCAAGAGGTTGAGCTCATCGCCGCCCTGCGGCCCCATTTCGGAGACCCAGAGCGCACCGTCTTCGTCTGCGGCGATGCCCAACGGGTTACGGTGCCCGATGCTCCACATTTCCGCGGCGGCGCCCCGTCCCCGAACCACGGGTTGCCCCGCGCGGGTTCGCCGTCGAGGGTCAGGCGGACGACGGCGCCGAGGTTGGTGTCCCGTTCTTGGGCGGGATCCTCCTGCTGGCGATCGCCGGAGGTGATGAAGAGGTGTTCTCCGTGGACGAGCAGGCGAAGCGCGAAATGTCCGGCGCCCGGGGCGGGGTCTTGTTCCCAGATGATCTCGAGGTCGCGGAGTTCGGCGTCGTCCACGTCCAAGACGGCGCGGGCGACGACGCCGTGGACGGTGTCTGTCTCGCGTGCCCAGCTCAGGTACACGGCGCCGTCGTCGGTGTAGCTCGGGGCCGGGATCACGTCGTGCAACCCGGCTTGGCTTTCGTGGTAGACCTCCGGCACGCCGTCGACGGCACGGACCTCACCGTCTCCCTGGTGGTAGAGATGCAGGGCGCCGCCGCGTTCGGTGACGGCCAGCAGGTCGGTGCCCGGCAGG
Organism: uncultured Corynebacterium sp.; assembly: GCA_945631445.1. Taxonomy (GTDB): domain Bacteria; phylum Actinomycetota; class Actinomycetes; order Mycobacteriales; family Mycobacteriaceae; genus Corynebacterium. The sequence goes on from CALZCR010000159.1 coordinate 1,350, forward strand.
AAGCTCAGGGCCCAACCTTCGTCGAAGGTGGCGTGTTCGGTCACTGCGAAATCCTCGTGAAGTTTCCCCTGGCTGTAATGCGCGGGGGCGGCAGGCTGCGGATCCGCGGACTGGCTGGGGGCGGGGGCACTGGCGGGCGGGTCGTCGCCGGTGCAGGCGAACAGCGACATCGACAGCGCTGCGGTCAAGGCGAGGGCGGGGAGTCGGCGCATGCCCGCCAGACTAGCATCCAGTGACATTGGTCACTTTTGTCGATGTTTTCCTGCCAGCCCATTACCCCGGGCGCCCGTTTTACGGTCAGCGATCAGCCGATGCGCAGGGGCAAGGCCGCAGGCCTATTCGCCCGCCCGTCCGGGAAGGAGTTCTGGCCTTACCCCGCTTCCTCCTGGCGAGACCTGGCGGAGAGGTCCATCATGGGGATCATATCCCCGATCGCCTGAGGAGGCCACAGAATGACCACAGACCGCACGATGCTGATCACCGGGGCCACCAGTGGTCTCGGCCGGGAGTTGGCGCGGCAGTATTCGCTGCAACCTGGGCACCTGATCGTGCACGGCCGGGACCCGGACAAGCTCACGGAACTCATCGACGACCTGTCTCCTGCCCGGGCGCGGATCGACGCGGTCACCGCCGACCTGGCGGACCTGGCACAGGTAGAGCGGCTGGCGCAAGAGGTGGCGGGATTGACCGGCCAGGTGTCCGTGCTCGTCAACAACGCGGGCGTCGGCCAAGGTCGAGATGATGTGCGGGAGACGTCGGCCGACGGTCACGAGCTGCGGTTGGCGGTCAACCACCTGGCGCCTTTCCTGCTGACGATGCGACTGCTGCCGCTGCTGGAGGCAGGGGCGCCGAGCCGGGTGGTCAACGTCGCCTCAGCGGCGCAGACGCCGTTCGACTTCGATGACCCGCAGCTGACGGAGGGCTACACGGGCAGCCGGGCTTATGCCCACAGCAAGTTCGCGATGGTCACCGCCGGGTTCCGGCTGGCGCAGCGGCTGTCGGCCGACAAGGTGACCGTCAACTCCCTGCACCCGGCGACGCTGATGCCCACCGCGATGGTGGAGGAAGGGTGGGGCGCCAACGTCGACAAGCTCGCCACCGGGGTGTCGTCGACGCGCCACCTGATCGACTCCCCGCGGCTGCACGGTGTGACGGGACAATATTTCTTCCGGAAATCCCCTGAGGAGGCGCTGCCGCAGGCCTACGACCGAGACGTGCAGGACCGGCTGTGGCGGCTCAGCGAGGAGCTGACGGGGCTGGCGTAGAGAATGACGCGCCGGGTCAGTGTTCGCAGTTGACCCCGTCACCGTCGCCGTCGCGGTACCAGTCGTATTCTTCGTGGACGCCCGCGGTGTACGGTCCGTAGCCGGCGGCGATGGCTTCGCGGCAGGTGCCGAAACGCGGGTCGGCGCCGCCGCTGAGGGAGGCGGCGTCGGCGGGAACGTCAGCCGCGGGGACCTCCGGCTGCGGCGCCGGCGGGGCGGGCTCCTCCTCCAGCGGGGGGATCACGTCCGGCCAGGGTTCGGTGTAGTTCAGTGCGCTGACCTCATCCGGGAGCGGGTGGCCGGGGCACGTGCCCAGCACCTCGTGCATGGCGTCCTTTTCCGCCGGGGTCACCCAGAGCGCGTAGCGTGCCTTGACGGCGATCTGGCGGGCGACGTAATCGCAGCGGAAAGCCCGGTTCGGCGGCAGCCAGGTCGCGGCGTCGCCGTCGCCCTTCTGCGAGTTCGAGGGGCCGTCGACGGCCAGCAAGTTGAGCGGGTCGTTGGCGAACTGGCGGCGGGTCTCCTCGTTGAGTTGCTGGGCGCCCTTCTGCCAGGCGTCGGACAGGGCGACGACGTGGTCGATCTGCACGGCCGACGAGGTGTCCTGGCCGCGCACGAACTGGATCTCGGCTCCGGTGAACGGGTCTTGGAGCACGCCGCTGGTCACGATGCAGTCTTGGGTGCCGGGACGGTGGGTGACGTCAGACAGGTCCCGTTCGAGGATGTCGTTGCGGGTGTCACAGCCGTTGTGGTCGACGTCGGCCCAGGCCGGGCCGAATTGATCGCGGTCGTAACCGGTCCGCGGAGCTCGTCCCTTGACCGCCAAAGTCTCCAGCGTCTCCGCGGCTTCGCCGACCTCTTCTTCAGCGGGAGCCTCTTCGACGGCGTCCCCTTCCGTCGAGGAGACGGTGGATGTGTGGGTCTCCACCTCCGCAGTGACGGACGTCGTATCGGACACCGCCTCCTGTCCCGATGTGGTCTCTTCCGCCGGGCCGCAGGCGATGGCAGTCAGCGCCATCGTCATAACCGCCGCCGAAGCCGTGAGCCAACGCCGCACCTTCACCATGAACCTCCTGGCATTATTATGAGTATTCGCTCAGTCTCCCACGCAGGGGCGGAGAGAAGAAATTACTGCGCGGGCTCCCGTCTCAACGCCTTCGCGCCGCCCCACACCCCGGCGGCGGCCAGCAGCGCGGTAGCCAGCATGACGACGGTCATCGAGACCGGTGAGGAGAGTCCCAGGGAGGCGGCCAAAGCCACCAGCGGGGAGAGCAGGCCGGCCACAATGAACTGGCCCGCCCCCATGAAGGCCGAGGCGGATCCGGTCAGCGCGCCCGCCCGGGAGATCGCCAGGGCGGAGTTGTTGGCGAAGTTCACGCCCATGGAGGCGACCACGACGAAGAGGCCGACGAGCAGGAACCAGCGGGAGGCGTCGAGAAGCGAGACCACGACGAGGTAGAGGACGGCGGTGAGCAAAACGACGTTGCCGATCTTGGCCAGCGGCAGTGCCCCGATCCGGCGCACCAGGCGGGCATTGAGCAGCGCGACGAGGAACATGCCGGTCGTGTTGACGGCGAAGATGATCGAGTACTGCACCGGGGTGAAACCGTAGTAGTCCTGCAGCAAGAATGGGGAGGCGGAAACGTAGGCGAACATCGTGGAGAAGCTGAAGATGAATCCCACGGTGAAGCCGACGTAGGCTCGGTCGCGCAGCAATAGCCCGATCGCGGAGGACAAGCGGCGCGGCCCGCCGCTGGAACGCTCCTCGTGGGGCAGGGTCTCCGGGATGGCCAGCCACACGCCGATCGCCATGACGAGGTTCAGTGCGGCCAGCACCCAGAACACACCGCGCCAGCCGACGCCGTCGACGACTAGACCGCCGATGATCGGCCCCACCACAGGCGCTGCGCCGGTGAGCAGCTGCAACAGCGAGAACACTCGCGCCAGTTCAGGGCCTTTCGCCAGGTCGCCGGCCACGGCGCGCGCCAACACCACGGCGGTTCCGCCGGCCGCGCCCATCAGGAATCGGGCGAGAAACAGCATCCACGCCTGGGTGGCCAGGGCGCTGGCCACGGTCGCGATCACCAGCAGGGCGACGCCGCCGCGGAACAATCCGCGCCGTCCGCGGGCGTCGGACATCGGCCCGGTGACCAGCTGGCCGACGGCCATGCCGACCAGGAAGAAGGTCAGGGTCAGTTGTGCTCCGGCCTGACTGATCCCCAAATCACGGCCGAGCTGCGGCAAGCCGGACAGGTACATGTTGATCGATAAGGGCTCGACGGCGGACACGAGCGCGAGCACGCCCAGGATGATGGGCGGGATCACGGCCCTCGTGGCGGCGCCGGCAGGGACGGGCTGAGTCGGGGTGGAGGGGGAATTCGTCTTATTGAACATGATTTCATTTAACAATAAAAACCGCCCCTTTTATACCC
>CALZCR010000160.1 GCA_945631445.1 uncultured Corynebacterium sp.
TGATCACGGACTGGAACTTCTTCACCTCGGTGAAGTCGCTCGGCGCGGAGCTGGCGTCCTAGTTGCGCAGCATGGACTTCGGGCTGAAGACGACCAGCGGGCGGGCCATCGTGCCGAGGGCGTGGCGGCGCAGCAGGTGGAAGTGGTTGGCCGGGGTGGTCGGCTGGGCGACGGTCATGGACCCTTCGGCCGCCATCTGCAGGAAGCGCTCGGGGCGGGCGGAGGAGTGGTCCGGGCCCTGGCCCTCGTAGCCGTGCGGAAGCAGCAGGATGACCTTGGACAGCTGACCCCACTTGGCCTCGCCGGAGGAGACGTACTCGTCGACGATGGTCTGGGCGCCGTTGACGAAGTCGCCGAACTGGGCCTCCCAGGCGACGACCGCGTCCAGGTTGCCCACGGAGTAGCCGTACTCGAAGCCCATGCCGGCGAACTCGGTCAGCGCCGAGTTGTACACCATGAACTTGCCGCCGTTGCCGGTCTCCTGCGCGGCCGCGTGCAGCGGGTTGTACTCGGCGCCGGTCTCCGGGTCGAGGGCGACGGCGTGACGCTGGGTGAAGGTGCCGCGGCGGGAGTCCTCGCCCGCGAGGCGGACGAGCTTGCCTTCGGCGGCGAGGGAACCGAAGGCGAGCAGTTCGCCCCAACCCCAGTCGATGCCGCCTTCGGTGACGGACTGGGCGCGCTTCTTGGCCACCGGCTTGACGCGCTTGTGGTAGTTGAAGCCCTCCGGCGGGGTGCCGTAGGCCTCGCCCAGCAGGTCGAGGGTCTCCTGCGTGATGGAGGTGTCCAGTCCGGTGGACAGCTCCTGGGAGGAGGTGATGCCGGTCTGCTCTTCCGGACCGGCGTTCTCGGCTTCCTTGACTTCCTGGAAGACGGACTCCATCTGGTCGGCGAAGTCTCGGGCGGCTGCCTCGACTTCCTCCTCGCTCAGATCGTGACGGCCGGTGAGCTCCTCCGTGTACTGGGCACGGACGGTCGGACGGTCGTCGATGAGATCGTACATCTGCGGCTGGGTCATCGACGGGTCGTCGGCCTCGTTGTGGCCGCGGCGGCGGTAGCAGATGAGGTCGATGAAGACGTCCTTGCCGAAGCGGCGGCGGTACTCGGTGGCCAGGCGGGCCACCCAGACGACGGCCTCGGGGTCGTCGCCGTTGACGTGGAAGACCGGGGAGTCGAAGCCCTTGGCCAGGTCGGTGGCGTAGTAGGTCGACCGGCCGGAGTCCGGGGTGGTGGTGAAGCCGACCTGGTTGTTGACCACGATGTGGACGGTGCCGCCGACGGTGTAACCGCGCAGCTGGGAGAGGTTGATGGTCTCCTGGACCACGCCCAGGCCGGCGAAGGAGGCGTCGCCGTGCAGCATCAGCGGCATGACGGTGTAGCCGTCCTCGTCGTTGCCCTTGTCCAGCAGGTCCTGCTTGGCGCGCGCCAGGCCGACCATGACCGGGTCGACGGCCTCGAGGTGCGAGGGGTTGGCGGTCAGGGAGACGTCGATTTCGCCGTCGCCGAACATCTGCAGGTAGCGGCCCTCGGCGCCCAAGTGGTACTTGACGTCGCCGGAGCCACCGACCTGGCCGCCGGTCATCTGGCCCTCGAACTCGGTGAAGATCTGGGCGAGCGGCTTGCCCACGACGTTGAACAGGACGTTCAGGCGGCCGCGGTGCGGCATGCCGATGACGACCTCGTCGAGGCCCTGGCCGGCGGCGGTGTCGATGGCGGCGTCCATCAGCGGGATGAGCGACTCGGCGCCCTCCAGCGAGAAACGCTTCTGGCCGACGTACTTGGTCTGCAGGAAGTTCTCGAAGGCCTCGGCGGAGTTGAGCTTCTGCAGGGTGTACTTCTGCTCCGCGGTGGTCATCTTCGGCATGCCCGCCTCGAGGCGGTCCTGCAGCCACTCGCGCTCGTCGCGGTCGAGGATGTGGGTGTATTCGGTGCCGACCTGCAGGGTGTAGGCCTCACGCAGGGTGGTGAGCACCTCGCGCAGGGTCATGGTCTCGCGGTCGGCGAAGCCGCCGACGTTGAAGGTGCGGTCCAGGTCCCACAGGGTCAGGCCGTGCGAGCGCATGTCCAGGTCGCGGTGGTCGGGGATCGCCAGGCCGGGCTGCTGCCAGCCGATCGGGTTGGTGTCGGCGATCAGGTGGCCGCGGGAACGGTAGGCGTCGATGAGCTGCATGACGCGGGTGTTCTTGTCGATGCCGGTGTTCGGCAGGTCCTGGGACCAGCGCATGGGCTGGAACGGGACGTTCTTGGACGTGAAGATGTGGTCCCAGAACTTGTCGTCGATCAGCAGCTGGGAGATGGTGCGCAGGAACTCGCCCGACTCGGCGCCCTGGATCACGCGGTGATCGTAGGTGGAGGTCAAGGTGACGAGCTTGCCGATGCCCAGCTCGGCGAGGCGGTCCTCGGAGGAACCGGCGAACTCGGCCGGGTAGTCCATGGCGCCGACGCCGATGATGGCGCCCTGGCCCTTGGTCAGGCGCGGGATGGAGTGGCGGGTGCCGATGCCGCCCGGGTTGGTCAGGGAGATGGTCACGCCCTGGTAGTCGTCGAGCTTCAGGTCGCCGGTCTGGGAGCGCTTGACGATGTCGTCGTAGCCGTCGACGAACTCGTCGAAGGACATCTTCTCGCATCCCTTGATGGCGGCGACCACCAGGGCGCGGGAGCCGTCCTTCTGGGGCAGGTCGATGGCCAGGCCCAGGTTGATGCTCTCCGGGGTGACCACGGCCGGCTTGTTCTTGTCGTCGAGCTCGTAGGCGACGTTCATGTCCGGGTGCGCCATGACCGCGCGCACCAGGGCGTAGCCGATGATGTGGGTGAAGGAGACCTTGCCGCCGCCGACCCGCTTGAGGTGGTCGTTGAGCAGGGAACGGTTTTCAAACATCAGCTTGACGGGCATGTCGCGCACGGTGGTGGCCGTGGGCACCTCGAGCGATTCGTCCATGTTCTTGGCGATCGCGCGGAACATGCCCTTCAACTGTGCGGAACCGGCCGCCGGGGCGTCCTTGGCCAGGTCCATCGGCGAGGCCGGGGCCTTCTTCGCGGGCTTCTTGGGCGCGGTGGCCTCACGCTGGGCGGCCTTCTCGGCGCGCTTCTTCTCCGCGGCCCCTGCCTGGCCGGATTCCTTGTTGGCGCCCGAGGCACGCGCCTTGTCGGCGGTGGCCGACTCGGTGCGCAGGGTGCCCTGGGACTTGTCCTGGGACTCGGGGCGGGACGCGGTGGTGGGGGCCCCGCCCTTTTCAAACAGGTCCCGCCATTCCTCGCCCACGGAATTGGGGTCCTGCTGGAACTGGTGGAACATTTCGTCTACCAGCCACTCGTTCTGGCCGAAAGTACTAGCGCTGCTCACGGCAGAGGCTCTCCTCTAAGTTGATTCGCGTATGGTTTTCACCAACTGTAGGTGTCCTACCCAGAGTAGCGCTTATCTGCCCCTTCTCTAGTCAGCGCCGATCAGGCGCGCCACCCCCATTATCGGTTGACGGCCCACATTTCCGCGTAAATGCCCTCATTTTCCAGCAGTTGAATGTGAGATCCGTCCTCCACGACCCGCCCGGCGGCGATGACCACGATCCGGTCCGCGCGTTGCGCGGTCGCCAGCCGGTGCGCGACGACGACGGAGGTCCGGCCCCGGGTGGCGCGGTCGGACGCGGCCAAAAACGCCGCTTCCGTGGCCGGGTCCAAGGTGGCGGTCGCCTCGTCGAGCAGCATCACGTCGGGCTCCAAGAGTTCAGCGCGCGCCAACGCGATGATCTGCCGCTGCCCGGCGGACAAGCCGCGGCCGCGTTCGCCGACGGGCGCGTGAAAACCGCCCGGGACGTCCGCGATGACGTCCAGCGCACCGATGCGGCGCACCGCCTCTTCCACCTCGGCGTCGGTGGCCTCCGGGAAACCGTAGCGGATGTTGTCGGCGACGGTGCCCATGAACAGGTGCGCCTCCTGCGGCACCTGCACCATGGCGCGGCGCCACTCGGACAACGGGAAGTCGCGGACGTCAGCGCCGTCGGCCGCCACCCGCCCGGCGACGGGGTCGTAGAAGCGCGCCAGCAGCTTGAGCACGGTGGACTTGCCCGCGCCGGTCGGGCCGACCACGGCGACGGTGGTGCCGGGTTCGATGCGCAGGTCCAAGTCCTCGGCGACGTTCGGCGCCTCCGCGGAGTAGGCGAAGTCGACTCCTTCGAGCGCGAGTTCACCGCGGGCGGCGGACGCGGCGCCGGGGCGGCGGCCCTCGTCGCGCACGCTCGGGGCGGTGCCCAGCAGGTCGGTGATGCGTCCGAAGCTGACGGAGGCCTGCTGCCAGGAATCGAAGACCGAACCCAGCGACTGGATCGGCCCGTAGAGCTGGCCCAGGTACATCAGGTAAGCGACCAGCACGCCGGCGGAGAGCTCCCCGTCCGCGACGGCGACCGCGCCGAAGCCCAAGACGATCGCCGTGGTGATCTGGGAGATCGCCTGCATGCCGGCGAAGTAGAGGGAGACGATGACTTGCGAGCGCACGCGCAGACGGCGGTAGACGTCGGCTTCGGCGGTGAAACGCCGCAACAGGTGCCCGGTCATGGAATGCATCTGGGTGATGCGCAGGCCGGAGATGTTTTCCTGGAAATCGCCGTTGACGGCGGAGATCTGTTCGCGGGCGGCGCTGTAGTAGCGACGGGAGATGCGCCGGAAGATCACCGTGGCCACCACGATCAGCGGGATGGCGGCCACCGCGATCAGCGACAGGCCCGGGTCGGTGACCACCAGCAGCACGAGCACGCCGAGCAGCGTGCCCAGCGAGACCACGGCTTGGGCCAGCGCGGTCTGCAAAAAGCGCGACAGGGTGTCGATGTCGGTGGTCATGCGCGTCAGGATCTTGCCCGACAAGGTGGTCTCGTAATAGTCGATCCCCAGCCGTTGCAGGTGCGCGTACGAGCGCAGCCGCAGGCCGTAGAGCAGTCGCTCGCCGGAGCGCGAGGTGATGATGGTCTGCGCCCAGGAAGCCGCCCAGGCCACGG
>CALZCR010000161.1 GCA_945631445.1 uncultured Corynebacterium sp.
GCCGGAATCGTTGCAGGCGACGAGAGCGAAGGAGCCGGCGGCGACGACGCCGAGCGCAGCGACGGAACGCTTAAAGTTGCGAATCACAGGAATAGTGCCTTTCCAGTGCAAGTTCATTTCAGATGGAAGTCCGAGCAATAGCCAAGACCCTGGTCAGGGTAATGGCGGTTCAAGCAGTGCGCTGGGTGAATTTCACAAGAAACTCCCCGCTGGGGGACACCCCCGAGCGCCGACGCCAGCCTTGCTCACTGAGGTGAATGTAGGGCACGGACGTTAACCCAAAAGGTCCTAAAAGATGAACGAAAGGTTAACCGCTTTCAGAATGTTCCTTGACCAGCACCATTAATCGCCGTACCCACTTTCTTGGAGGGCAGGAAATCTTACCTTTCCAGCCTTTCGGGGGTGATTTTCGCCAGTCCCACCACCCCCGTCGCCCCTCGGTCTCAGGCGTAGACCACGTGTTCTTCCGCGACGGTGAAGCCGAGCGCCCGGTACCGCTTCACCGCGGCCTCGTTGTCGTCCTCGACGTAGAGGATCACCCGCTGGGCGCCTCCCTGTGCCAGATGGGCCAGCCCCATGCTGACGACCGGGCCGCCCAGCCCGCGCCCCCGGTAGTCACCGGACAAGCCGACGACATACACCTCGGCGGTGTCCTCGTCATGCCACTTCGTCCAGTGGAACCCCGCCAGCGCCGGGAGCTTCTCGCCGGGGGTCTCCTTGGCGGGCGTGTCCCAGATGAACCACACGTCCCGCGGGTTGAACCACTCCACCTCCATGGCCCGGCGCAGGCGCGCCAGGTCCCAGCCGCCCTGCTCCGGGTGCCAGGAGAACGCGTCGTTGTTGACTTCCAGCCACGCCTGCTCGACCGGGTCGTCGCCCCACCGGCGCCGGGAGTCCGCGAGGTCGGCCGCCGTCATGTCCCGCGGGGCGGTGAAGTCCACCGAGTCGCGCAGGGCGTCCCCGCTGACCTCCATCACCAGCAACCGGCGGGTGACCCGCGCCTCCCGGCGGGCCGCCAGCGCCTGGGCGCCTTCGGTGTTGCCGTGCGCCCAGACCTTGAGCTCGGCGACGTCCTCGGCCAACCCGGTGTAGAGCCGGGCGCCGATCCCCCGGCGGCGCGCCTTCGGGTCAACCACGAATTCCGCCTCGTTTTCTGCCAGCGCCGCGGCCCCGACGACCCGCCCGTCCTCGAGGGCGAGCAGGTGGCGGTGGCCGAGGCGCGCGTCCTGCAGCCCCAGCACGAATTGCTCCGAGAGCGGCGCGATGCCGTCGGCGGCCTCCGCGCGGGAAGCCAAGTCGGTGACCTGCTCGGCGAGCTCAGCCTCGTCCGGCAGGATGATCCACGTCAGTTTCAGGTTCGTCATGTCCCCCAGGCTATCGGGTAGGAATATATGGTGTGAACACTTCTACGGCAGCAGCCGCCCGCACCGGCACCTCCCGCCCGCGGTCCCGCGGCCTCCGCGTGGCGGGCGCTCTCGTAGTCGCCTTCCTCGTGTTCTGGGCCGCGGACTCCGCGCTGGCCTCCCGCGCCGAGGCCGCCCTCTCTGCCGGCATCGAGGAAGCCTCCGACCTCAGAGCCAGTCCGCGGGTCTATCTCGGCGGATTTCCCTTCGCCCAAGTCCTGCTCACGGAAGAGCTTCCCGACGCCTCCGTGGACTCCCTCGACGTGGACATCGCCGGGCTCGGCATCGCCAACACGCGCACTGAGCTCCACCAGGTCAGCGTCTCCCCGGCGCAGGCGCTGCGCGGCGACATCGTCGGCGCACCGGCGGAGATGCTGCTGCGCCGGGTCTCCCTCGACGGAGTCGCCTTCGGTCAGCTGCTGGACATGACGGACCTGGACATCTCACACCCCTACGACATCTCCCCCGGCGGCGGGGTCGCCGCCGAAGCCCAGCTGACGGGCACCCCGCCCGGTTTCGAGGAACAGATCTCGGGGCTGGTCACCCTCCGCCTAGACGGGCCGGAATTCCACATGGAAGTCGTCGACGTCCTCACCGCCCCCGCCGGCCGCCTCGACGACGCCGAAGAAGCCCTGACGTTGAGTTTCGACACCCGCCGCCTGCCCCTCGGCGGTCAGGCGTCGGCGGTGTCCGTGGGCGGCGGCTCCATTTCCTTCGAGGCACAGCGTTTCAACACCGTGGTCGCCATGAGCGATCTCGCCGCGGCCGACGACGGCGCCTCGGCCCTCAGCGACTAGGCTGGGGCGCATGACTCAGGGAAATAACATCGACCCGAACGAGACCCCGCAGGACACCCCCGCCGACGCGGCGGCCGCAGAGTCGCAGGCGCCCACGCCTGCCCAGCCCGCCGACCCGGACAACCTCTCCGGCTCCGACGCGGTCAACCTCGCCGCCGAGCAGTCCAAGGGCACCGCGCACCGCAACATCGGCCCCGTCGGCCCCGAGCCGCTGCCGGTCGACGAGGACACCGCCAACCTGCGCTTAGGCCCCAACCTGCACGACGCTCTGCTCGCCCTGCTGCCGCTGGTCGGCGTCTGGCGCGGCGAAGGCCAGGGCCGCGACGCCGACGGCAGCGAATTCACTTTCGGCCAGCAGCTGACCTTCGCCCACGACGGCCGTGACTTCCTCTCCTTCGAGTCCCACACCTGGCGCCTCGACGAGGACGGCGCAGCCACCGGCGCCGACCAGCGTGAGGTCGGCTACTGGCGCATCTCCGAAAAAGACGAGATCCAGGTGACGCTGACCAGCTCGGACGGCGTGATCGAGATCCTCTACGGCGAGCCGTACAACGAGCGCGCCTGGCAGGTCGAGTCGGCGTCGACGATGGTCACCGAAACCGGCCCCACCGACCACGGCCCCGGCAAGCGCCTCTACGGCCTGATGCCGAACAACGACCTCGGCTGGGTCGACGAGCGAATCATCGACGGCGAACTCACGCCCTCCCGCTCCGCCCAGCTCAAACGCATCGCGGGCTAACCTGCCAACGCCGCGTCGATGAGCTCGGCGATCTCCGCCGCGTTCTTCGGCGCCGGCAACTCCGTCCCGTCCAGCGCCGTGACCCGCACCCCGCGGCGCACGGAGCTGACCAACCACACGGATTCCGCCGACAACAAGTCGTCGACGTACAAGTCCTTGGCCCTGCATTTATAGCCCCGCTGCCCGGCGTAGTCGAACAGCGCCTGCTGGCTGGTGCCCGACAAAATGTCCTGGCCGGGTTTCGGCGTCCGCAGCCGCCGCCCCTTCTTGACGACGATCACCGTCGACGTCGTCGCCTCCAGCACACGGCTCGTCTCCGTGTCCACGAAGATGACGTCGTCGAAGCCCCGCTCTCGGGCGTGGCGCAGCGCGGCCATGTTCGCCGCGTAGTTGAGGGTCTTCGCCCCCGTGGTCAACCACGGAGCCGCCCCGTCCCCCGTCGTCACCTGATAACCGCGCGGCCCGGTCAACGCCCGCACCCCCTTACTCCGGTAGCGGGCGTGCTCCCGCGGCTCCGCCCCCACCGTCACCCACGCCGACGGCGCCCCGGTGGATTCCCGCCCCCGCGTGTACGTCCACGTGCACCGCGCCGCCGGATGCTTCTCCCCGTGCTTCGCATGCCACTCCTGCGCCGCCGCGACGGTCACCTCGCGCCACTGCTCCAGATAGGGGTCCGGCAACCCCAGCCGCTGCGCAGAAGAGGCGAAACGGGCGGCGTGCCGGTCAAGGTTGGCCGGCTCCCCCTCACGCAGCAAAATCGCCTCGAAGACGCCGTCGCCCCGGGTGACGGCGGCGTCGTCGTGGAAGATATGCGGCAACATCGGATTGTGGAGACGTGCGGAACCCCCGAAAGGTTCGAGCACGTAGATGATCGGCTGAGGCTGAACCAAAGAAACCATGGTGACCCCCATTATGCCAGCCCGCCCAGGTTTGACGATGCGGCTACCATCGAAGACGTGAGTGATACATCTGTCGACGTCAATCCCGATCGCTACCTCTCCCCGCTCCTGCAGCGCCCCGGCGCCGCCGAGCTCCAGGATGAGACGGCGGTGGACACCGCCGGAGTCCCCTGGCATTACGGCGACCCGCTGGGCGAACAACGCGCCATCTCCTCGACGACGATCGTCGTCGACCGTTCCCACCGCGTCGTGCTCAAAGTCACCGGCGACGACGCCGCCACCTTCCTCAACACCGTGTTGACCCAAAAACTCGACGACGCCGCGGACGGCTTCGCCGCCGGCGCCCTAGACCTCGACGTCCAAGGCCGCATCCTCCACCACGCCGACGTGGTGCGCGTGGGCGAGACCTTTTACCTCGACGTCCCCTCCGACCAAGCCGACAGCTTCCAGGACTTCCTGACCAAGATGATCTTCTGGTCCGCCGTCGAGGTCGAAAGAACCGGGCTCGGGCTCCTGACCCTGCTCGGCGACGCCGTCGATATCCCCGCCGACCTCGCTGCCGAGGCCGCCTTCGTGCGCCGGGTGGACTGGCGGGGCGCGCCGCGCCGGGACCTGGCGGTGGAGCGCGGGGCCCTGGACGAGGGCGTCGATACGCTGCTGGCCGCCGGGGCCTCCCTCGGCGGACTGATGGCCTACACCGCTGAGCGCGTGCGCGCCCTGATCCCGGAAAAGGCCGCCGACCTCGACGCCAAGTCCATCCCCCACGAGGTGCCGGAGTTCATCGGCCGGGACGATCGCCACGGCGCCGTCCACCTGACCAAGGGCTGCTACCGCGGCCAGGAGACCGTCGCCCGCGTGGAAAATCTCGGCCGCTCTCCGCGCCTGCTGGTCCTGCTGCACCTCGACGGCTCGGCCCCCGTCACCCCGACGCCCGGTGACACGCTCTCCTTCAACGGACGCACCGTCGGTCGCCTGGGCACCGTGGTCCACGACTGCGACTTCGGCCCGATCGCCCTCGGGGTGGTCAAGCGCAGCGCCCTCGACGCCGGAGAGCTGACGATCACCCCCGCCGACGACGCCGAGCGCGCCCCCGTCGCGGCCTCCGTCGACCCCGACTCCATCCCCACCGAGGAA
>CALZCR010000162.1 GCA_945631445.1 uncultured Corynebacterium sp.
TCACCACTGTCAAGGCCCAGCTCGAGGCGTGTCGTACCGCGTGCGCGGCCTGCGCTGAAGAGTGCGAAAGTCACGCTGAGATGCATGAGCACTGCCGGGTCTGCGCCGAGGCGTGTCGCCGCTGTGAGCAGGCCTGTGCTGACCTGCTGGCAGTCATCGCCTAACCGATCAAGAACTCACATTGTTAGCGGCCTCACCGAGACCTGCGGTGAGCCCGCCACAATTCGTGGGGGCCTCCCGGGGCGTCGTCCCACGAGACGGTGGGGAGGTCAGGGCACAGACGACCCACCCGGAGACCATCGCCTCGCACACATGAGAGGGCGCCCGCACGGGCCATGTGCGAGCGTGACATGCGGAAATCTTGACAGGAACGGCTGTTGCAGGAGACTGTGCCGGGCGTGGTGCGCCCCAGGCCCGTCACTGAGTTCGGTAGAGGTGTTTACGGCGGCTTAGGTGCCGGACCGGGAGGAATTTTTCCGGGGTTGTCCTCGGTTAAGAGCTCGTTCAGCCGAAGGCGGGCGCCGTCGTTAGCACCGCAGGCCTGCCGCAGGGCTCTCGGTGTGCTTCCTCGGGAGAGTGTGCACGCGGTGTAAGGGTGGTGACCCTTTTCCGGTAGCGGGTCATACATGGTGCGCAGCAGCACACACCGGGGAAGGCGACGCCCCACAGATGCACCAGATGTGTCACGGCATAAGAAACCCTGTCGAAGATCAGCGTTGAGGCTGATCCTCGACAGGGTTTACACGTGACAGATGGTTAAGGGGTGAGTGCTTCCTGGGCGGCGTCCTTGGTCGACAGCTTCCCGGTTGCGTCCTTGTCTTCTTTCAGCGTCGGGCGCAGCAGCAGCATCGCAATCGCGATGACCAGCAGCACTGAGGCCTGGTGCACCAGCATGCCAATGGCCATGGTCACCCCGCCGAATAACACGCCGGCCAGCAGGGCAGCGACCGTGGCCAAGGCAATGACGATGTTGACCCGCATGGTGCGCACCGTGCGCTGGGCCAACCCCAGCGCATAGGGCAGACGCGGCAGGCGATCCGCCATCAGCGCGATATCCGCGGTCTCAATGGCGGCCGGGGAACCGGCTGCGCCCATGGCTACACCGATGTCCGCGGTGGCTAGGGCCGGGGTGTCGTTGACGCCGTCGCCGACCATCGCCACGGTGCGGCCCTCGGCTTGTAGTTCCTTGACGATGTCGAGTTTGTCCTCGGGCATCAGCTCAGCCCGGACATCGTCCACACCCAGCTCGGCGGCGACGTTGACGGCCACGCGCTCGGCGTCACCGGTGGCCATGACCACCCGGATGCCCTTGTCGTGTAAGTCCTTGATCGCGGCCGGGGCGTCGTCGCGGATGGTATCGGCCACCGCGACGACGCCGATGGCGTGTCCGTCGACGCCGACGAACATGGCGGTACGGCCCAGTTCATTCAGTTCCAGGATGCGGGTCGAATCGACCTCGTTATCGAGCAGGTCGGCAGAACCGACGGTGACGGTGTGATCGCCGACCTGCGCGCGGATGCCCTTGCCGGTGACCGGCTCGGCCTTATCGACCATTTCGACGGTTAGGCCGCGGTGGTGTGCGCCCTGGATGATGGCCTCGGCCAGGGGGTGTTCGGAGGCGGTCTCAGCGCGTGCGGCCAAGGTCAGCACCTCCTCGTCGGTGTAGTCGGGGTCGAGGACCTCGACGTCGGTCAGCACCGGGCGACCGTTGGTCAAGGTGCCGGTCTTATCCACAACCACGGTGTCGACCTTCGCGGAGGTCTCCAAGTACTCGCCGCCCTTGATGAGCACGCCGTCCTTGGCGCTGCGGCCGATGCCGGCGACAATCGAGACCGGAATCGAGATGACCAGCGCACCCGGGCAACCGATGACCAGCAAGGTCAGCGCCAGCTCCACGTTCATGGTGATCAGGCCAGCGACTAAGGCTGCGACCATCACGCCCGGGGTGTAGTACTTGGAGAATTTCTCCATGAAGGTCTGGGTCTTGGCCTTATCATCCTGGGCGTCTTCGACGCGGTGGATGATCTTGGCCAGGGTGGAATCCGCGCCGATGCCGATCGCCTCGATGCGCAGCACCCCGGAGCGCAGCCAGGTGCCGGCGAAGACCTCGGAGTCTTCGGCCTTTTCGGCCGGGACGGATTCGCCAGTGATCTGTGCTTCGTCGACGCCGCCGTGACCGGAGAGCACGCGGCCGTCGACCGGGACTTGCTCACCGTTTTTGACCAGCACGGTGTCGCCCGGCATCAGCTCCCACAGCTCGACGGTTTCGGTGGAGCCGTCCTCGCCCAGTTTGGTGGCGGTCTCCGGGGCGGAGTCGACCAGGTCGCTGAGCGCCTTGCGGGTGCGGTTGAGCGTGGCTTTTTCTAGTGCTCCGCCGATGGCGAACAGGAAGGTCACCGCGGCGGCTTCCCACCAGTTGCCCAAAAACATCGCGCCGATGGCGGCGACAGAGACCAGTAGGTCGATGGAGATCATCTTGATGCGTAGTGCCTGGATTGCGCTCCAGACGATTTGGTAGCCGGCCACCACAGCGGCGGCGATCATCAGCACGTCGGGCAGGCCGAAGGGTTCGGTCGCTGAGCCGGTGATGTCGGCGCCAGTCAGTAGCGCGGCGATAATCAGGACGCCGGAGACGATGACGATGCCCCAGGTCTTCCAGAAACTTTTCATGGTCGTGTCCTTCAAGCTTGTGTGTGCGGAAGTATTTCTTCGCTGCTTTTTAAAGTACGAGCCTGTTCGGGGTAATTCCTTGACGTGGATCAAGCGGCCGCATAAGGCTGGTATATGCCCGTATGTCCATATGTCCGTATGGCTATATGTCGACACCTGGGATAGCGCGTAGTCGGGCGGTGACTGCCACGGGATGAGCGCCCGTGGGCCGACCGGGCTGAAGGCTCGCGGCGCCGAGGTACTGCCCGGGGCGGGCAGCTTGATCTACTGCAACCCGGGGGCAGGAGAGCGCCCGCGTCGTGGCCGGATACGGCAAAAGAGGCGTCGCCGATAGGTCACACGAAAACCCGCCGGCACCGAGGTAGGTGCGGGCGGGAGTGCTCGATCAAGATGGGCTGTGCCTGCGTGGGGGTGTGCACCCGGTTTGTCGTGCGGGCTGTGCAGGCATCAGCGCGGGTGGCTAGATGGCGGAGGGCTTGGCGGTGTAGCCGACCTCGGCGATCGCGTCGACTAGGCCACGGATGGGTGCCTTCTGCGGGTCGTGCTCGACGAGGATGCGTCCGGAGGAAAATTTCACTTCCGCGGTCTCCACGCCGTCGAGACTGTGGAGTTTGTTCTCGATCTTGGATACACAGCTCGGGCAGCTGAACTCATCGGAGCGCAGGGTGGTCTTCTTCAATTGGGTCTGGGCGGTCATGACAATCAGGTCCTTTCGTTGTGCTCTCTTTTATCTGACACTTCTTACGATAAGGGCTGTGCCGGGGGAAGTCCTTGACCTGTGTCAAACAAAGAAAACTCGTCTGAACTGCGGTTATCGACACCGCCGGGGGCGGTGGCACAGGTGAAGAACCCCCGGCGGGGTACGTGCTGCCACCTCTCTAGAGCCTGCGCCGGCGTGCTCGTGAAGCCGCGTGGTAACGGTGGCTACGCGGCTGGGGCAAGAACACGTGTGGGGATGCCTCCGGTGGTGCGGGCTCTGGGCGCAGAACTTAAGGCGACAACGCTTCTTGAGTGCTGACGACGGGCATGGGGCGACCTCTTGACGCAGGCCGCGAAGCAGGCGAGCCCTGGAAAGCAAGGAAAACACCGGGAAAATCAGTAAGAAATCTGGGAGCGGCGCCGGTGTTTGAGCACGGTCAAGGTGTCAGTTGCGGATACCGCTTAGCGTGACGTCATGAGCGCGACATTGACTCGCGACTTGTACGAGACAACGACCCGCGCGTTGTAGCGGGTGGAAATGAGGACACGACATCATGTCGAAGGTATACGTATTTACCGACTACGGCGGAGCAGGCAATCAGCAACTGATCGAGCGTGAGGCTCCACAGCCCGGCCCGGGGGAAATCGGGGTGCAAGTGCACGCAGCCGGGGTTAACCCCGTGGACTGGAAGCGTCGGCAAGGCCTGCTTGGTACCTCTCGACCCTTGCCGGTGGCTCTGGGCGGGGAAGTTGCCGGCGTGGTTACCGCTTTGGGTGAGGGCGTCGAGGGTTTCGCCGTCTGCGACGAGGTCTTAGGTCTGGTTGCCGACGGGGCTGGAGGCTACGCCGAGGACACGGTCCTGCCCGTAGAAAGTGCGGTGATAAAACCGAAGGAAATCTCGTTTATTGATGCCGCGGCCATTCCCATCGCCGGATCCACCGCTTATGCCGGCACCCACCAGGTCGAACTGGAGGCCAGCCAATCGATGTTGCTCAACGGTGCTGGGGGCGGGGTGGGGCTTATGGCAGCCCAGATCGGCCGGGTCCATCAGTTCCAGGTGCTCGGGGTCGGCAGTGAGGATAAGCGTGTGCTGATCGAATCCACGGGTGCGACTTTCGTCGCCTCCGGAGAAGGGCTGGCCGAGCGGGTGCGCGAGATGCTGCCTGACGGGGTGGATCTCGTCTTCGACCTGGTCGGGGGTCAGGCGCTGCGTCAGGTGGCGTCTGTGGCGAAGGATCCGGCGCACGTGATCTCGGCGGCGGATGCGCAGACCGTCACCGAACTCGGTGGTCAGGTGCTGCGCCGTAACCCGGAAATGATCGAGAAGATCACCGGTGTTATCCAGTACGGCCTGGTCGATCCCACTGTGCTGGCGACCTATCCGCTTGAGCAGGCAGATCAGGCCCTGGCACACGTAGAATCCGGCCACACGCGCGGCAAAGTCGTGCTTGAGATCATCCCCGCCGACCACTAATCACCGGCTCACATCGCCACGAAGATAAGGAATACGCCATGACCAACATAACTTTTGCCAGCCTG
>CALZCR010000163.1 GCA_945631445.1 uncultured Corynebacterium sp.
GGCGTCGGAAAAGCTGAAGGTCGCGGTGCATTCGGTGACGGTGAAAGGTACCCCGGGCGAAGGGTAGGCGTCGGTCAGGTGGAAAGTGGTGCCCGGCGTCCACGGCCCGCCCTGCGCCAGGGCGAGGCCCGTGGCTGGCGCCGGCTCCTCTGAGTCCGGCTCCGCCGCGACGAACGCTTGTCCTTCAACCGCGTCTAACCGACTGGCCGGGTGGTTCAGCCCGGCCCACGCGGTGGCGGCGGCGAGCGCACCGACGATCACGACGGCCCCGAACCACAGCGCCCACGAGACCGCCCGGCCGCGGTCACTCGCCGTGGTCATCACCCTCGGGCTCGGCGTCCTCGTGGTCCTGCGTCTTATCCGCCTCGGCTTGAGCCTTCAGGTCGCGGACGAATTTTTCGGGGTCGAATTCCGTGAAATACTCCGGCCCACCGAAGAACTCCTGCCCCATGGCTAGACCTCCGTCTCCGCGATGGACTCGGCGATGAACGCCTTGACGGCGTCCACGTCGTTCGGCAGATCCGTGACGTGGCGCTCGGCGTCCAAGATCCCGGCGAAACGCTCCGGGGTCTCCGGCGCCTCGCCGATGGCCTCGGCGATGGTCTCGGAGAACTTCACCGGCAGCGCGGTCTCCAGACACACGATCGGGCTGTCGACCCGCTGCGCCCACTCGCGGGCGGCCTTGACGCCGTCGGCGGTGTGCGGGTCCATCAGGTAGCCCAGCCGCTCGTGAGTGTTTCGGATGGTCTCCACCCGGTCGGCGTGGCTGGAGGTGGCGGACAGGAAACCGTACTTCTCCGCGGCGTCGGGGAACACCTCGTCGTCGCTGAGCGAGAAACCGCCCGCGCGCACCTGGACGCCGAAGAACTCGGCGGTGCGCTCGGCGTCGCGGCCGATCAGATCGAAGACGAAACGCTCGAAGTTCGAGGCGCGCGAGATGTCCATCGACGGGCTGGAGGTCTCCTGCGTCTCCTCCGAAGAACGCGGGCGGTAGTCCCCGGTGCGGAAGAACTCGTCGAGGACGTCGTTTTCGTTGGTGGCCACGATCAGCTTGTCGATCGGCAGCCCCATCTGACGCGCAATGTGGCCGGCGCAAATGTCGCCGAAATTGCCCGTGGGCACGCTGAAGGAGACCTGCTGGTCGTTCGACTCGCTCACCTTCAGATAAGAGGAGACGTAGTAGACGATCTGGGCCATCAGGCGGGCCCAGTTGATGGAGTTGACGGCGCCGATCTTGTACCGCGCCTTGAAGTCCGCGTCAGAGTTGACGGCCTTGACCACGTCCTGGCAGTCATCGAAGACGCCGTCCAACGCGATGTTGAACACGTTCGGGTCATCCAGGCCGAACATCTGCGCCTGCTGGAACGGGGTCATGCGCCCGGCCGGGGTGAGCATGAAAACGCGGATGTTGTCGCGCCCGCGCATCGCGTACTCCGCCGCCGATCCCGTGTCGCCGGAGGTGGCGCCGAGGATGTTCAACTCCTCGCCGCGACGACCCAGCTCATATTCGAAAAGCTCGCCGAGCAGCTGCATCGCCATGTCCTTGAAGGCCGCCGTCGGCCCCTGCGAGAGGTGCCCGATGTACAGGCCGTCCTCCAGCTCGGTCACCGGCACGATTTCCTCGTGGTCGAAGACCGGGGTGCGGTAGGCGCGCTTGGCGATCGCCTCGACGTCGTCGGCCGGAATGTCGTCGATGAACATCTTGAGCACCTCGGCGGCCAGGGCGCCGTAGCCCTGTTCGGCGAGGATCTCACGCCACGTGTTCAACTTCGTCTCAGTGATCTCCGGGTACTGGGCCGGAAGGTAAAGACCGCCGTCGGGGGCCAGGCCGCCGAGCAGGATGTCGGTGAACTTGGCCGGTGTGCGGTTGCTGTCGCGCGTCGAAATGTAATCCACGTGCTCCACCTTATCCCTCCGGAGGACGAGTGTGCGACGCAGGGACTACGGTGTCAGCTATGGAAACTGGTGCAACAGACCCCCGGACTCGACTGACTCGCCGGGCGATCATCGTCTGGGCCGGCGCGGTGCTGTTTTATATCGTGGCGATCACCGGCCGCACCTCCTTCGGCGTCGCCGGCGTCCACGCCATCGAACGTTTCGAGGTCGACGCCTCCCGCATCGCCGTGTTCACCGTCGTCCAAGTCGGCGTCTACGCCCTCGCCCAAATCCCGACGGGCCTGCTCATCGACCGTTTCGCCCCCAAACGCGTCCTGCTGGCCGGCGCGCTGATCATGGCCGCCGGCCAAATACTGCTCGGCTTCACCGACGTCTACTGGGTCGCCCTGCTGGCCCGCGTGCTCATCGGCGCGGGCGACGCCTCCGCCTTCCTGTCGGTCATGCGGATCCTGCCCTACTGGTTCCCGCTGCGCTGGACCCCGCTGTTCACCCAGTTGACCGCCAGCCTGGGCCAGCTCGGCCAGTTCATCTCGGCGGTGCCCTTTTTGGCGCTGCTCAACGCCCAAGGCTGGTCGACCGCCTTCATCTCGCTTGGCGCGGTGGGCATCCTCGTCGCCCTGGCGGCCGGGGTGGCGGTCTCCGACAACCCCGACTCCGATTCCGGCGACAACCCCGCCGGCGCCACGGGCGACGGTTCGGACACGAAAACCGCGCAGACCGACATCGAGGCCACCCGCTCCTTCTGGGAGAACCTCGCCTTCGTGCTGCGCCACCCCGTGTGCTGGCAGGCGTTTTTCATCCACTACTCCAGCATGCTGTTCCAGATCATCTTCACCCTGCTGTGGGGCAGCCCCCTGATCCTGCTCGGCATGGGCATGGGCTCCGCGGAAGTCGGGCTGGTGCTGACGATCAACACCGTCACCAGCGTGCTCGCCGGACCGGTGATGGGCTTCGTTTCCCAGCGCAGCGGCCGCAACCGCGACATCGCGGCGTTTCTCTCCGCCCTGACCATCGGCGTCACCTGGATCATCTTCTTCCTGCCCACCGAACCGCGGGGACTGGTGGCGCTGATCGTGGTCAATGTCATCATGGCGTTTTTCACCACCACCTCGAACTTCGGCTTCGACGGCGTGCGCGAAAGACTGCCGCGGACCTCGGTGGCCACCGGCACCGGCCTGGGCAACATGGGCGGATTCGCCGCCGCCATGATCGCCTCTCAGCTGGTCGGCCTGTTGTTGGACTTCTCCTCCCACGGCCAGGCCTACGGCTGGGAGGACTTCCGCCTCGCCTGGGGCGCGGTCATCGGCATGTGGGCCTTAGGGCTGATCGGCAGCCTCGTCTCCCGCGCCGCGGTCAAGCGCCGCGACCGCGGCACCCCGCCGATCAAGGTCGTCGACGAGGGATAACGCCCGCTTATTGCACCAGATACCGCGCCGTGCCCGCGGGATCGGTCAGGAACTCCCGGGTCGCCGCCACGGACTCCAGGGCGTCGAAAGACGTCGGCGTCAACCCGGCCTCGTTGATCTCCAAGATCTGGGCGCCCGGCACGGCCGGCAGGATGGGCGAGTGCGTGGCGACGATGAACTGCGCTCCCCTATCCGCGGCGTGATCGATCTCGGCGAGCAAGGCCATCTGGCGGATGACGGACAAGCCCGCCTCTGGTTCGTCCAACAGGTAGAGCCCCTCCCCGCGGATGTGTTCGGCGACCAGGTCGAGGATCGATTCACCGTGGGAGCGCTGCTGTAGCCGGGAACGCGGGTCGAGCGTGTTGCGCCCGGCCCTCGCCGGCGCGTTGTCGGCGTCGCGGAGCAGGTCGAAGTGCGTTTCAGAGCGCAGGTAGAAGCCGCGCAGGATCGGGGCGGCGGTGCGCACCACGAGTTGGCGATGCAGCGCGGATTCGGTGCCGGTGCGCCGGGGCGGGCGGGTGGGGTCGAAGCCGCCGAGCGGCCCTCCGGTGGCGTCGAAACCCAGGGCAAGCGCAAGGGCCTCCACGAGGGTGGATTTTCCGGCGCCGTTGTCGCCGACGAGAAAAGTCACGGGAGCACGCAGCTCGAGCACGTCCATGCGAGCGAGGTGGCGTACGGCCGGCAGGTGGAGCACGTAGGGCTCGAGAACATCCTCGAGTGGCGGGTGAGAACGAAGACGGAGCGCGGTGACCAGCATGGCCGCCATTATCGCCCGTCCGGCGCCTTCTCGCGCAGCTCCTCGCTGAGCTCTGCGCCCAACCCGACGCCCGGTGTGGTGGCGGCAGAGACAGAGGCCTCCGGTACGGGCGAGACCAAAGAATCGTTGGACATCGCGGCCACGCCGGTGCCGGCCAGCAACGGTAAGGCGGCCAGGCCGGCGGCGAAAAAGGTGGACAGCCGGTCGCGGCGGGTGCTGCGGGGGCGGTCGGTGGTAGTCACGGTGACGGAATCCTTCCGGGGTCGAAGTCCCGCCCAGTGTAAAAACGCAGGCTAGGAGCAGCCCGATGTCGCCATGGCAGTGCCCTGCGGGTTGCCTGGTGAAATCTTCAGCGGCGGCGCGAGTCGTTCGGGCCGCCCTTGAGCAGTTCGGCGATCAAGCGCAACGCGGCGTCGGAGCCGGTGGTGACGGTGTTACGGACCTGGTCGGAGATCTGCCCGGCGGCGTCGATGAACTCGTCGGTGTCTTCGCTGGCGCGGCGGGCGATCTTGTCGGCCTGTTGCTCGAAGGTGTGCGGCCCGGTGACGGGTCGATCGACGACGATGCTCAAGGTGACCTCGGTGCTGTCGTCGCCTGCGGTGCGCACGGTGACGGCGGTGTCGTCGTCGGCGCCGGCCTGCCTGGCGGCCTCGACGATGGCGGCGAGGTCGGCGAAGGTGGCGTCGGTGAGATTGACGGACAGGTTCAGTGCCATGGGGATCAGCTCCAAATGCGGTCGGGGCACGGGTACTGGCCCCACGCTAATCGAGTTGAGCCGCCGGTGGTCCGGTCTCCGGGCGAAAGTCAGGGTCTTTTCAGGGTCCTCCCGCAGCTTCGAGGGACTAAG
>CALZCR010000164.1 GCA_945631445.1 uncultured Corynebacterium sp.
GACCAAAGCAAAACGCTACACGTCCAGCAGCAGCTTCTCTACGGCCGCGACCTTGTCTACCGGCATGACGTCCGCGATGACGTTGCCCGGGTCGATGCCGACTTCTGCGGCGACCGCCGCGGCCGCCTTGGCGTTGTCGCCGGTGAGCAGGTGCGGGGTCAGTCCGAGCTTCTTCAGCTGGGCGACCGCCTCAGCGGAGGAGGCCTTGATGGTGTCGCGCACGACGATCACCCCGGCGGGCACGTCGTCGACGTAGACGGCGACGGGGGTCGCGCCCTGGGACTGGGCGTGATCGAAGGCGGCGGCCAGGCCGGCCGGCAGGTCGCCTGCGGGGCGGCCCACGGTGACGGTGCGGTCTTCGACCACGGCGGTGACGCCGCGGCCGGCGGTGTTGGCGAAGTCGCTCGCCTCCGGGATGACGACCGCGCGCTCGGCTTCCGTGACGACGGCCTTGGCGATGGGATGCTCGGAGCCGGCTTCGACGGCCGCGGCGAGGGCGAGGACCTCGTCCTCCTCGTGGCCTTCGGTGGCGTGGACGCCGGTGACGGACATGGCGCCCTCGGTGACGGTGCCGGTCTTGTCCATGACGACGGTGTCGACCTCACGGGTGGACTCGAGCACCTCCGGGCCCTTGATCAGCAGGCCTGACTGGGCGCCGCGGGAGGTGCCCACGAGCAGAGCGGTCGGGGTGGCCAGGCCCAGGGCGCACGGGCAGGCGATGATGAGCACGGCCACCGCGGCCGAGAACGCCCAGTTCACGTCGTTGCCGATGGCGAGGTGGACGATGAGGGTCAGGATCGCGACGACGATGACCGTCGGCACGAAGATCGCGGAGATCTTGTCCACCAGGCGCTGGACCGGAGCCTTCTTCGACTGGGCCTCGGTGACCAGCTTGGCCATCTGCGACAACGTGGTGTCCCCGCCGGTGCGGGTGACCTCCACGAGCAGCCGGCCGGAGGTGTTGATCGTGGCGCCGGTGACCGCCGTGCCGGCGGCGGCCTCGACGGGGACGGACTCGCCGGTCAGCATGGATTCGTCGATGGCGGAGGTGCCCTCCAGGACCCGGCCGTCGGTGGCGATCTTCTCCCCCGGACGGACGACGAAGACGTCGCCGACCTCCAGCTTCGAGACGGGGACGCGGACTTCGGCGCCGTCGCGGAGCACCACGGCGTCTTTGGCCCCCATGTCCAGCAAGGACTTCAGGGCGGCCGAGGACTGGCCCTTGGCCCGGACCTCGAACCAGCGGCCCAGCAGCAGGAAAGTGATGACCACCGCGACGGTCTCGAGGTAGATGTGGTCCATGCCGTCGTCACGCGGCAACAGGCTCATCTCCATGACCATGCCGGGTTCACCGGCGTTGCCGAAGAACAGCGCCCACAGAGACCAGAGATAGGCGGCGGTGGTGCCCAGGGACACCAGCGTGTCCATGGTGGTGGAGCCGTGGCGCAGGTTCACCCACGTCGCACGGTGGAAGGGGGCGCCGCCGTAGAGGTAGATCAAGGTGGTCAGCACGAGCGCCGCCCACTGCCAGTTCAGGAACTGCAGGTCCGGGACCATGGAGACCACGACGACCGGGATCGACATGATCGCCGACCAGATCAGCCGGGACTTCAGGTCTTTCGTCTCTGCCTCGCGGGCCTGTTCGTGACGGTCTCCGACCGCCGCGCCGTCGGCGACGCCCGGCTCGTCCGCTTCGGCGGGAGCATCAGGGCTGGCCATGGTGAAGGCGTCGTAGCCGGCGTTGCGGACGATCTCGATGAGTTCGCCCTCGTCGATCTTGGTGGGGTCGTAGTCGATGGCGGCGGACTCGGTGGCGTAATTGACCGTCGCGTTCGCCCCGTCGGCCTTGTTGAGCTTGCGTTCGACGCGGGAGGAGCACGAGGTGCACGTCATTCCGGTCACGCCGAGCTCCAGGTGCGCCAGGTCGGTGGCGTCCGCTGGGGTGGGGGTCTGTGTCATTGTCCTTCACTTCTCGTGGTGGGGTCGGCAGTGATGTCTTAACCCCACCATATACCCCCGTGGGGTATGTATCAAGGGCAAAAGAACCCGCCACCCAGGGGGACATGCCCCGGCGAGGGTGGCGGGCGTGGTCGGGAGGAGGCTATGCCTTGAGGGTGTAGCCGGCTTCTTCGACGGCAGCGGCGACCTGCTGGTCGGTGAAGTCGTCGCCGGTGACGGAGACTTCTCCGGTCTCGTGCGAGGCCGTCACGGCGGAGACGCCGGCGATCTCGCCGACTTCTTCCTTGACGGACATTTCGCAATGCCCGCAGGTCATGCCTTCGACGGTGTAGTTCTTGACGTTTTCTGCCATGGGTGCAGCCTTTCTTCGGGGGATCTCTCTAACCCCGACCGTATACCCCTGAGGGGTACCTATCAAGGGGTGGCGGTCAGTCGTCTTCGTCGACGACCAGGCCCGCGGATTCCACGGTGCCCTCGATCCATTCATCACTGATCAGCTCGCCGGTGACCTCCAGGGTCCACTCGTCAGAAGCCTTCTTCGACTGGGTCAGTTCCGCCCCCTGCATGCCTGGAAGCTCGTTGACCTGCGTGATCAGGTTCTCCCGGGAAAAATCATTGAGAGTGCCGTGCAGGGTGTAGGTCTTCTGCATGAGACTGCAGTCCTTTCCCTGCGGGAGGGAATGGACGCCCGCCCGCTAGTGTTGTGGTGAACGAAGGATGAATTCACACTAGGCCAACCGTTAGGGTGGGGCCCGAGTTCATGACACACCCCACATAAATTTAGGAGTCACTTATGGCAACCATCGACATCACCGAGGACACTTTCGAGCAGACCGTCACCGGCGAGGGCATCGTCTTCGTCGACGCCTGGGCGGAGTGGTGCGGCCCGTGCAAGCAGTTCGCGCCGACCTACGAGAACGCCTCCGAGCAGCACCCCGACGCGACCTTCGCCAAGCTGGACACCGAAGCCAACGAGCAGCTGGCCGCGGCCCTGGAGATCCAGGCCATCCCGACCTTGATGGCCTTCCGCGACGGCATCCTCGTCTACCGCGAGGCGGGCGCTCTGCCGCCGGCCGCCTTCGAGGACCTCATCGGCCAGGTCAAGGGCCTCGACATGAACGACGTCCGTAAGCAGATCGCCGAGCAGAACGCCGCTCAGGAAGAGCAGAACTAACGCCTGCGGGGCATTGCCCTTCGAGGACACCCGGCCACCCTGGATGACAGGGCGGGCCGGGTTCTTCTTTTTCCCGGGCAGGAAGGGTCGTCGGGCGACAAGACCGGCCGGGGCCCGCTGAAATCCGTAGACTCGCAGACACAGAAGGATAAAAGCAGCGATGCGAGGCTCGGGCCGAGCCCTGAGCCGCCCGGACCCGACGACCCACAGAAAGAAGGACACCGACCATGGCTAATCCGTTCAGCAAGGGCTGGAAGTACCTGATGGCTTCCTTCGACCAGAAGATCGACGAAAACGCCGACCCCAAGGTGCAGATCCAGCAGGCGGTGGACGCCGCCAAGAAGCAGCATCAGGAGATCACCAGCCAGGCGTCCTCGGTCCTGGGCAATAAACGCCAGCTCGAGATGCAGATGGACCGCCTGGTCAAGTCCCAGGACGATTACGCGGAGAAAGCCCGCAACGCCCTCCGCCTCGCCGACCAGGCCGCCGCCGAGGGCGACTCGGAAAAGGCCACCCAATACTCCAACACCGCCGAAGTCCTGGCCTCCCAGCTGGTGGCCGTGGAGCAGGAACTCGAGCAGACCAAGACCCTGCATGAGCAGGCCTCCCAGGCCGCTGAACAGGCGCAGACCCAGCAGCAGCAGTCCGAAGCGCGCCTCAAGCAGCAGCTCGGGGAGGTGGACAAGCTCATGGCGCAGGCCGACCAAGCGGACATGCAGAAGAAGTCCAGCGAGGCGATGCAGTCGATCAACACCAGCCTCACTCCCGACGGCAACGTCCCCACCCTGGACGGCGTCCGCGAGAAGATCGAGCGCCGCTACTCGGACGCGCTCGGCCAGCAGGAGCTGCTGGGCAACACCGTCAACGACCGGATGGGCGAGATCGCGGCCGCCGGCACCGACATGAAGGCCTCCGCCAAGCTCGACGAGATCCGCGCGTCCCTGAAATCCGAGACTTCTTCCCTGGAGTCGGGCCAGAAGGCCCCGAACCAGGCGGCCATTGAAGACGCCGAGGTCGCAGGCGACGATGAGGCGGCCGCCGAGGCTTCCGGGGAAAAGGGCCAGGCAGGTCAGAAGCAGACCGACAAGAAATAAGCCTCAGCCGCAGAAAGATTCTGGCCCGGGCCCTCCGACGAGGACCCGGGCCAGAGCCGTCGCGGACGATCAGTCGCGGCGGATGATCAGCACCCCACGGATGCCGGAGTGGAAGCCGTCGCGCAGATTCACGCGCTGGCTTTCGCTCAGGGTGTATTCGTGCAGCGTCTCGCAGGCAAACTGCAGCAGCGGACGGTCAATCTCCGGGGGCAGTCCGCCGCCGGAGAGCAAGTGCGCCTGATCCCGCTGCTCCGAGGTCGCGGCATTCTCGTACCACCAGGTGGCGTATTGCTGGCCGACGTCGAAAGGCGTCTGGAAACCGGCGGAGGCCCAGACCTCTTCCGGCAGCGGCACGTAGCGGGAGCGCAACTTCCGGCGCGGGGCCATCATCGACGGCTTCGGCGCGGACGTGTGCTTGGCCCCGGGTTTCGGGGTCTCCGGCGGGTGATTGGCCAGCTCCGCCTCGACCTCGGAGGGCTCGAAATCGTCGTAGTCGTCGATCTCGTCCGCGGCGGCAGGAGTTTCCGGCTTCTTCGCCGGCCCCGGGCGGGGCGGGGTGCCGGCCAGGTCGCCGGGCTTCGGCATCGGTCGCGGCGTCGCCGCCGGGGTGGCGGCCGGCGTGTCCG
>CALZCR010000165.1 GCA_945631445.1 uncultured Corynebacterium sp.
GATGAGGACGTGGGAGGTGACGGCCTGGCCGCGGTCGCGCAGTTGGGGCAGGAAGCCGTCCAGGCGGGTGAGTTCCAGCAGCGGGGGCACGATGCGGACGAAGGTGCCGCCGGTGCGGCCGCGTCTGCGGTCGATGAGCCCTTCGATCTGCAGGACGTCGAGGGAGTGGCGGACGGTCATGCGGGCCACGCCGTAGTGCTCGGCCAGTTCGCGTTCGGTCGGCAGCTTCTGTCCCGATTGGAGCTCCCCGCGTTCGATTCTGCCGCGCAGGTCGTCGGCGATCTCGAGGTAGACGGGTTGCCGGCGCGGGGGTGTGCTCACGTGGTTGTCTCCCTACAAGGCGACGAGAAGGGGCGGGGACGGGAGGCCGTCCCCCGGTGGGGTGTCCCCTCTCATCTTACGTTCCGCCGGGTGGGGAGCCGCGGGGAGTTAGAGCGCGGCGACGGCGTCGAGCGCCTGGCGGATATCGGCCAGCAGGTCGGCTTCGTCTTCGATGCCGATGGAGATGCGCACCAGGTCACGCGGGACCTCCAGCTGGGAGCCGGCGGCGGACTGGTGCGTCATGGTCGCCGGGTGCTCGATGAGCGATTCGACGCCGCCGAGGGATTCGGCCAGACAGATCAGCTTGGTGGAGGTGCAGAAGGTGCGGGCGGCGTCTTCGGAGTGGAAGCGCACGGAGACCATGCCGCCGAAGCGGTCCATCTGCTTGGCCGCGACCTCGTGGCCGGGGTGGGACTTCAGGCCCGGGAACAGGACTTGTTTGACCTGGTCGGATTCGTCCAGGAGCTGGGCGACGGCTTCGGCGTTGTCGCAGTGGCGGTCCATGCGCACCCCCAGGGTCTTGATGCCGCGGGCGGTGAGGTAGGCGTCGAAGGGGCTCGAGGTCGGGCCGACGCCGCCCTGGTAGAAGCGCATCTGCTCGTCGAGCCAGTCGTCGTCGGTGACCACGACGCCGCCGATGACGTCGGAGTGTCCGCCCAGGTACTTGGTGGTGGAGTGCAGGACGACGTCGGCGCCTAGGGCCAGCGGTCGCTGCAGGTAGGGCGAGGCGAAGGTGTTGTCGACGATGAGTTTGGCCTGTTTTTTGACCTTCGCGATGGCCTCGATGTCGGAGATGTTCAGCGCCGGGTTGGTCGGGGTCTCCAGCCAGATCAGCTTGGTCTTGTCGGTCACCGCGGCGGCGACGGCGTCGACGTCGCCGGTGTCGACGATAGTGTGCTCGACGCCCCACTCCGAGAGCACCACGTCGATCAGGCGGAAGGTGCCGCCGTAGGCGTCGTTGCCCAGGATGAGGTGATCACCCGGGCGCAGCAGGATGCGCAGGACGATGTCGGTGGCGGCCGCCCCGGAGGCGAAGGCCGCGCCGTGGGTCCCGTTTTCTAAGGCGGCGACGGTCTTCTCCAAGGCGGTGACGGTCGGGTTGGCGACGCGGCTGTATTCGTATCCGCCGCGCAACTCGTTCAGGCCGTCCTGAGCGAAGGTCGTGGAAGCGTAGATCGGTGCGTTGATCGGTCCGTACAGCGAATCAGGCTGGTATCCGGCGTGGATCGCGGCGGTGGAAAAACCCTGGTTATCAGCGGCCATAGAGAAAAATACTCCTAGCGGTCGAAAAGGTACAGAAATCTCGGTGCAGCCAATGGTAGACCAAGCTGTTCGTTTTTCATCTGCTCCCCATCATTAATATGCACTCATGTCGGACGGAGGGAATTTTCAGGCTGCGCCATTAGGCTGACAGGGATGACTTTTCAACCGAGACTCTTAGCCCAAGAATCCACCGAACAGACCCCCCAGACGCCGGAAGAGGCCGTCGACGCCGTCACCACCTGGTGGGACAACCCCGTGACCCAGGAATGGCTGATCCAGAAACCGATCACCATCCTGATCATCCTCGTCGTCGCGGTCATCGCCCACTGGGGCCTGCGCCGCCTCGTCGACCGCCTGGCCAACAACAACATCACCGCCGGCGGCCGGCCCCTGAAAATCTCGCGCGCCTTCGGCCGCCGCGGAGGAGAAGAAGAAGACGTCGACGACCAGGTCCGCGCCATGCGCGACAGCCAGGAACAACGCCGCCAGTCCCGGGTGCGCACCCTGGCCGGGGTGTTCAAGTCCGCCATCGCGATCGTGATCTGGTCCTTCGCGGTGCTGGCGATCCTGTCCGAAATCGGAGTCAACATCGCCCCACTGATCGCCTCGGCCGGCGTGGTCGGCGTCGCCCTCGGTTTCGGCGCCCAGTCCCTGGTCAAGGACTTCCTCTCCGGCATCTTCATGCTCATGGAGGACCAGTACGGCGTCGGCGACACCATCGACGCCGGCGACGGCATCATCGGCGACGTCGAGGACATCTCCCTGCGCATCACCACCATCCGCGACATCGACGGCACCCTGTGGTACGTCCGTAACGGCGAGATCCTGCGCGTGGGCAACCTCTCCGACGAGTACGCCATCGCCCGCATCCAGATCCCGGTCGGCTTGTCCAACGACACCGAGGAAGCCTGGAACGTCATCCTCGACACCGCCCGCGCCACCGCCCAGGAGGCCTCGATCCGCAACGTCATCCTCGAGGAGCCGATGATGAACGGCGTGACCGCCGTCGAACCGGACCACATCTCCTACCGCGTCTCCGTCAAGACCCTGCCCGGCGAGCAGTGGGGCGTGCAGCGCCTGATCCAGGCGAAGATCGTCGACGCGCTGCGCGACAACGACGTCACCATGCCCTACCCCCACGGCATCGGCGCCGTCAGCCCGGCCGACTACCAGCAGGCCCAGAGCGAATAGGCTGGCCACCATGACTGACGCCAACGCCACTTCCCTCTACGACGCCGTGGGCGGGGAAGACACCTTCCGCCGCCTGGTCGCACGCTTCTACGAACAGGTCAAAGTCGACGACATCATGGCGCCCATGTACCCCGACGACGATTGGGAGGGCGCGGAAGACCGCCTCCGGTGGTTCCTCATCCAGTACTGGGGCGGGCCGCGCACTTACGCCGAACGACGCGGCAACCCGATGCTGCGCAGGCGCCACTTCCCCTTCGAGATCGACGCCGCCGCGGCCGAGCGCTGGCTGGAGCTGATGGGCAACTCGCTGGCCGAGATCGATTCCGACACCATCGACGACGCGCAGCGCGCGGCCATCTGGAACCACATGCAGCGAGCCGCCTACATGGTGATCAACAAGGCGTGACCGCCCCTCGCACCAGCGAGGCACTTCGTCTGACCCGGCCCCCGTGTGGGGCCGGGTTTTGCCTGCCGCCGGCAGCCTGCCGGCGCCCAGTCCTCGCCCTGCGCAAGCGCCCCACGCCCCCTAGGGTCGATGGACGTGAGCACCTCCTCCCCTCCCCCGACCCGTCCGGGCGAGGTCGCCGCCCGGTTCGGACTCCTCGGCCTGACCTCCTTCGGCGGACCCACCGCCCACCTCGGGTACTTCCGCGAAGAATTCGTCCATCGTCGCCGTTGGCTCGGCGACCCGGCTTACGCCGACGTCGTCGCCATCTCCCAGTTCCTGCCCGGCGCCGGCTCCTCCCAGGTGGGCATGGCGCTGGGCTATCACCGCGGCGGCTGGCTCGGAATGCTCGCCGCCTGGCTGACCTTCACGTTGCCCTCCGCACTCATTCTCCTGGTCTTCGGTCTGACGCTGGCCGGCGCGGACGCCGCCACCATCGCGGAGGCCGGCTGGATCCAGGGACTGCTCGCCGTAGCCGTCGCCGTGGTCTTCCACGCCGTGGCCGGGATGGCCCGCACTTTGGCGGGCACCCCGCCGACCGCCACCATCGCCGTGGCCGCCGCACTGACGGCGCTGAGCGTGCCCGCCCAGTTCACCCATCTGGCGATCATCCTCGCCGCCGGCGTGCTGGGCGCGCTCCTGTTCCGTAAACGCGACGACGCCGACGCCGACGACGGTCAACCCGACGGCATTCGACCCGTCTCCGGACGCGCCGCGGCCCTCGCCCTCGGCCTGTTCGTCATTATGCTCGTCGGCCTGTGGGTTGGGGCGCGCACCGTCGGCGGCTACTTCTTCACCCGCGCCGCCGCCTACTTCGAAACCGGCTCCCTGGTCTTCGGCGGCGGGCACGTGGTCATGCCGCTGCTGCAGAACTACGCCGTCGAGGGCGGATGGATGAACCAGGAAACCTTCCTCGCCGGCTACTCCGCCGCCCAAGCGGTGCCCGGCCCAATGTTCACCTTCGCCACCTACCTCGGCGCGGTCGACGGCGGGGTCGCCGGCGCACTGTTGGCGACCGTCGCGATCTTCTCGCCCAGCGCCCTGCTGATGATCGCCGGGCTGCACTTCTGGGGCCGCTGGCGCCACCTGCCGTGGCTGCGCGCGGCGTTCACCGGCGTCAACGCCGCCGTCGTCGGACTGCTATTGGCGGCCTTCTGGGACCCGGTGCTCGCCCACGGCGTCACCGGCGTCGCCTCGCTGACCATCGCCGCGCTCTGCTGGCTGCTGCTGGCCATGTGGAAACTGCCCGCCTGGGCGGTGGCGCTGTTCGGGGCCGTGGCCGGGTTCCTGCTGCTCTAAGCGGCTTAAGACCTAAAAGACCAGGACGTTGCCCAGGCCAGTGGTGCGGTAGACGCTGCCGAAAGGCGCGTCGATGCGCACCCACCGGCCCGCCGCCGACACCCGCAGATGCCGGGGCACCTCGATCGGCGCGGCGAAGCCCGGGATCAGGCCCAGCGCGGTGCACGTGAAAATCATCCGCATCGGAATCTCCACCGTCGTGCCGCTGCCGTCGTGCGTCACAGTGATCACCGTCTGATTCATCAGGCTCGACGGCGGACCCATCGGCCCCGAAAACTGCCGCGCCAGCGCCTGCCCCTCATCCGCCAGCTG
>CALZCR010000166.1 GCA_945631445.1 uncultured Corynebacterium sp.
GCCGCGGCCGCCCGAGGCCCGCGCCGCCTGCTGCCACTGCCGCGGCGTCTGCAGTTTTCCTACACGACCCGCTTCGTCGCCGGGGAGGTCGACCGGTGCGCGGGCGACTACGCTCTGCTCGCCGGTGAAGGCGTCGTCCCGCGGGCCGGCGACGTGGTCGTCGCCCGTGTCGCGGAGATCGTCAACCATAAACGCGTCGAGACGGAGACCTCCCGCAAGGCGATCTTGTATCCTGGCGCGCTCATCGCGTTGGCCTACGGTCACCGCTACGCCGCCGACCAGTTCCTCGCGCATGTGCCGGAGTCCCTGGATCGCTGCCATCTGGTGGCCGCGGGCGGCGTCGCGGGCACGGTCACCGAGTGGCACGCCAAGATCATCGGCCCGACGGTCATTGAGCCGCTCGGTTTGCTGGCCCGCGGTGAGACGGCGGTCAACCTGCTGGACGACGCCCCACACGTCAACGCTCCGGTCGCAGCTGCGCCCGCCGCGTCGAAGTCGCGGCCGGAGGTCATCGCGGTGTTGGGCACTTCCATGAACTCCGGCAAATCCACCGTCATGAGCTGCCTGGTCAACGGGCTGAGCGCCGCGGGGCGCACCGTCGGCGCCGGTAAAATCACCGGCACCGGCGCAGGCAACGACCGAATGCACTACCACGACGCCGGCGCGAACGAGGTCATCGACTTCACCGACTTCGGCTACGCCACCACCTTCCGGCAGGACTTCGGTTCCCTCCGGGCGCTGGCGGTCAACATGATCGAGGCGCTCTCCGGCGGCAACGACACCGTGCTCGTGGAGATCGCCGACGGCGTCTACCAGGAGGAAACTTCCCGGCTGCTGCGCGACGACCTTTTCCAAAGTTGCGTCGACACGGTCGTCTTCGCGGCCGTCGACGCCCTCGGGGCCCGCGCCGGCGTCCAGGCCCTGCAAGACGCCGGGCTTGAGGT
Source organism: uncultured Corynebacterium sp. (assembly GCA_945631445.1). GTDB lineage: Bacteria > Actinomycetota > Actinomycetes > Mycobacteriales > Mycobacteriaceae > Corynebacterium. Next base: position 945 of record CALZCR010000166.1, read on the forward strand.
CGGCTGCGCCTCCGGGGTGATGACGTCCTCCCCGCTGGCCGCCCGGGAAGCCGAGGAGGTGCTGGGCCGGCTGGGGGTACCGGTTATCGGCACCTTCGATCTGACGGACCCGGCTGTGGCCGCCGGCTTGTCGGTGCGCTAGCCGTGGCCGCCGGAAAGATGCCGGCCATCTGGGCGGGACGGCGGCGTCTGCCGCTGGCGGGGCTGGGGGCGTTGGGAACACTGCAGGCGGCGTTGGCGTTGTTGCTGGCCGCGACCGTCGCCGCGCTGTTGTCCCCGGAGATCCGCAGCGACGGCTGGGACACGGCGGTGCTGGCGGCGTCCGCGGGCGGGCTGGGGCTGGCACGGTGGATGGAGCGGGGGCTCGCGGAGCAGACGGGCCAGGATTACGTCTTCGAGCAGCGCCGCCGGTTGCTGACCGCGGCCGTCGCGGCCCCGGAGTATTCGGGCTCGCTGGGCGTGACGGTCACGCGCGCCAGCAACGACTTGTCGGCGGTGCGCAACTGGGTGGCGGCGGGCATCGTTCCGCTGGTCACCGGTGTGCCGCTGATCGCCATTGTGCTGGTCGCGCTGCTGGTCGGGAATTGGCGGGTCGGTCTGGCCGTGGCCGTGCCGCTGGCCGCGGCGGGGGTGTTGCTTCCGCTGTTGGCGCAAGTGACTCTGCGCCGCGCGCGTGCCCTGCGCAGGCGGCGTGGCCGGTTGTCGGCGCACATCGCGGACACGGTGGTGGCGGGCGAGTCGGTCCGGCAGGCGGGCGCGGTCGTCCGAGAGCTCAACGCCCTCGACCGCGCGTCGGGCCGGGTCGTCGACGCCGCCGTCGATCGGGCGTGGGTGACGGGACTCACGCGCGCGTTGACCGCCACGGCGGCGACCTCCTGCACCGTGGCGGTGGTGATGGCGTCGTCGGCGGGGATGGCGGATGCGTCGCAGGTGGCCTCGACGTTGACCCTGCTGGGGGTGCTGGCCGCTCCGGTCACCGACCTGGGCCGGGTGGTGGAATACCGGCAGAACTACCGTGCCGCGGCCCGCATCCTCGCGCCGCTGCTGCAGCGGGCGGAGGAATAGAAGGAGGCGGAACGCAAGCGCACCCTCCGGTGGCGCGAACAGCACCCCGGAGGGTTGTCTCTGGGCGGTCCCGACCGCCCCCGGGGCATGCGCATCGCCGGACTGGAGGTCGACGGGGCGGCGGTAGCTGAGCTCGTGGCGCGCCCCGGCGCCCGGCTGCGTGTCACGGCGCGGGACCCGCATCGGGTCCGCTGCGTGCTGCGGGAGTGCGGGGCGGTGCGCGTGGCCGGGGTGATCAGCGTCGACGGCTACGACTACGGCGCGGCCCCGGACAAGGTGCGCCGCGCCCTGGTGGGAGTCGCCGCGGCGCATGTGCCCGTGGAGCGCGGGAGCGTGGGACGTTTGCTCAGCTACCGGGTGCCGGATGCGCCAGAGGCGGAGCGACGGCGGACGTTGCACCGGGTGGGGCTAGGGGAGAAGGTGGACGCCGACGGTAAAGGGCTGCGACGGCAGCTGAAGAACGGCGGCCGGCCCTGGTCCGTGCGGGAGGTGACGCTGCTCAAGATCGCCCGCGCGGTGCTGGGGGATCCGCCGCTGCTGGTGCTGGACGGCGTCGACGACGCATTGGACGACGCTGATGCGGCGCGGATCAAGGAGCTGCTCGCCGGGTATCCGGGCGTGGTGGTGCTGGCGTCTGCGCGACCGAAGCGGCTCGTCGACGAGTACTCTGAGTGGTGCGTGGATTCTGGTGGGGGAGGCCCCGTTTCGGACGTTCCTTTCTTTCCTGCAAATAAAAGGATAGCCTAACCTTAAAGAGTGAAAGTTTAAGTGTCGCGTCGGCGCTCCGTGATTATTCCGGCGGCGCCGCACGACACGCCTGAGAAAGGACTCCCACCCACCGTGACCAAACCGAAGAGACCCGCCCGCCCCGCGCATGAGGCCACCGTGACCGCTCGTCGCCAGCTCAGCCCGAACATGGTGCGGCTGAATCTCAACGCCCCCGCCCTGATCGGCCGGGAGCTGCCGCACACCGACCACTACGTCAAACTCCTCTTTGTGCCGGAGGGCGCCGACTACGCCTGGCCCTACGACCTGCCCACGATCCGCGAGACCAAGCCCCGCGCCGAGCAGCCGGTCACCCGCACCTACACCTTCCGCAGCGTCGACACCGCCACCGGTGACTTCGAGCTGGACTTCGTGCTCCACGGCGACGCCGGCCTGGCCGCCCCCTGGGCGCGCGAGGCACAGGTGGGGGAGAAGATCGGCTTCTCCGGCCCCGGCGGCGCCTGGCGCCCCGAAGCCGAGTACGAGCACTTCGTCCTCGCCGGCGACGAATCCGCGGCCCCGGCCATAGCCGCCGCGATCGAAGCGCTCCCGGAAGGAGCCACGGCGTCGGCCTATATCGAGGTCGACGGCCCGGAAGAAGAATTCGAGATGCCCCAGCCCGACGCCGTCGAGCTGACCTGGGTGCACCGTGCTGGCGACGTCGCCGGCTCCGCGCTCAGCGAGGCCGTGCGCGCCGCCGGCTACCCGGAGAAAAAGACCTCCTGGTTCATCCACGGCGTCGCCGAAATGATCAAGGAGATGCGCCGCTTCCTGTTCGTCGAGGGAGAGGTGGTCAAAGCCGACGTGTCCATCTCCGGTTACTGGCGCCTGGGCATGACCGAAGACCAGTGGCAGGCCTCTAAGCAGGAGTTCAACGCCGAGATCGAGCAGGCCGAGGCCGCCGCGAACTAAGCGTTCACCACTGCGCGAACCACCGCTCCAGCCGCACTGGGCCAGCCACGTATTCCAGGCGCACCGCAAGGCGCGCCGGGACGTCGCCGACCGTGCGCGGGGCGGTGACGGCCGCGACGACGTCGCCGTCGACGATGACCTCGGCCCGCCCGCCCATCGTCACCGACCCCGCTGCCGTCACGCCCCGCAACCGCGCCGGGTCAGCCGGGGTGTTCCTGAAGTCGCTGCGCGGCAACGTGGTGGCCGACCCGCGGTTCTACCGCGACGTCGCCGCCGCGGCTCCGGTGGAGGTCTACGCCCACGCCGACGCCCGCGCACCTGACCTCGAGGCGGTGGTGGACCAGTGGCACGAGCCGATGGCCGACCGGGAGCTGCACGCGACGATCGCTTCCCACCCCGTCGCCGTGCTGCCGTACACCCGCGGGACGCACTCCGGATGGATGCGCATGTGCCGGGATCTAGGCGTCAGCGTCGCCGTGCCCGACTGCGGCTGCTACCTCTCCCAGGCCGGCGACGACGGCGGGGTCTCGCTCTACCGCACCGGCGACGGCGTCGACGCCGCCCGCGCGGCCCGCGTCATCGAGGAGGCGGGCCGATGACGGTGGCCGTGCTCACCCTCGCCGACGCCGGCCGACAGGCGCACGTCGACAAGCAGAAACAGGCCCTGGCGCGCTGGTCCCCCGAGGTCCGCCACGTCCAATCCGACCTGGGGCCGGACCGCAACCTGGCGCGGGCCCGCAACGCCGCCGGAGACCGGGCCGTGGCCGACGGCGCGCAGCACCTGATCTTCCTCGACGCCGACTGCCTCCCCGGGCCCGAACTAATCGAGCGCTACCGCGACTGCCTGACCCGCCACCCGGCGGACGTCGCCTGCGGGCCAGTGACCTACCTCGACCCGCCCGGCCCGACCGGGTACCGCCTCGACGCGCTGACGGAACAGACCGCGCCGCACCCGGCGCGGCCGAATCCGCCGGCCGGGCAGATCCGGCCGGGCACGCCGGCGGAGTGGGAGTTGTTCTGGTCGCTGTCTTTCGCCGTCACCGCGCAGGCGTGGGGCTCGATGGAGCACTTCGACGAGTCCTACACCGGTTACGGCGGGGAGGACACCGACTTCGCTTTCCGCCAGCGCGCCGCCGGGCGCAC
>CALZCR010000167.1 GCA_945631445.1 uncultured Corynebacterium sp.
CAGGGTGGTGCCGGAGGATTTGTCGATGACCAGGAAGTTGCCCACGGCGCCGCGCGCGGCGTAGTCCTCGACGAGCAGCTCGCCGGCCACCTCGACGGTGACGTGCGCGATGTCGTTGAGCCCCAGGGCCCCCGGTGACTGCTGGTCGCCGGCGGCGTCGTCGATGTCGAGCACGCGGTCGACGGAGGCGATGCGGCCGCGGACCAGGGAGGTGCCGTAGCGGATCTTGACGGTCTGGCCCGCCCGCACCTCCTGCTCCGTCAGGCCCACGACGGTGGCCGCGAAGGAGCGGACCGGCTCGGGGCGCTGCGGGCCGGTGATCAGGTCCCCGCGGATCAGGTCGATGTCGTCGGCCAACCGCAGCGTGACGGACTCCCCGGCGGTCGCGGTCTGCGCGGCGGCCAAGCCGTCGGCGGTGTCGATGTGGGTGATCGTGGTGGTCCGCCCGTAGGGCAGGGTGACCTCGTCGCCGACGGAGACGGAGCCCGCCTCGATGCGGCCAGCGTAACCGCGGTAGTCGGTGGCGTGCTCGCGGATGACGTACTGGATCGGCAGACGGAAGTCGTGCTCGTCGGCGCGGCCGTAGCCGACCTCGACGCCTTCGAGGATCTGCAGCACGGTCGGGCCGGTGTACCAGTCCATGTTCTGGCTCGGTTCGACGACGTTGTCGCCCTTGAGCGCGGAGATCGGCACGGCGTGCGGCTCGGCGACGCCGAGTTCCTTGGCCTTGGCGGTGAACGTCTCCTCGATGCCGCGGAAGACGTCTTCGGAGTAGTCGACCAGGTCGATCTTGTTGACGCCGAGCACGACCGTCTTCACGCCCAGCAACGAGGCGATGGTCAGGTGCCGGATCGTCTGCTCGACCACGCCGTGGCGGGCGTCGACGAGCAGGACGACGACCTGGGAGGTCGACATGCCGGTGACGGTGTTGCGGGTGTACTGCACGTGCCCCGGGGTGTCGGCCAGGATGAAGGCGCGCTCGTCGGTGGCGAAGTAGCGGTAGGCGACGTCGATGGTGATGCCCTGTTCGCGCTCGGCGCGCAGGCCGTCGACCAGCAGGGACAGGTCCAGGCCGTCGAAGCCGCGGTCGGCGGAGGACTGCTCCACCGAGGCGAGCGTGTCGGCCAGCACGGACTTGGTGTCGTGCAGCAGGCGGCCGACGAAGGTGGATTTGCCGTCGTCGACGGAGCCGGCGGTGCACAGCCGCAGCGTCTCGCGGTGGGCGATGACGGCGGAGGCGGATTCAATCACGGGTGCGGAGCTACTCATCAGAAGTAACCCTCCTTCTTGCGGTCTTCCATGGCGGACTCGGACAGGCGGTCGTCGGCGCGGGTGGCGCCGCGTTCGGTGAGGGTGGAGGTGGAGATTTCCGCGAGCACCGCGTCGATCGACGCGGCGTCGGACTCGACGGCGCCGGTGCAGGACATGTCGCCGACGGTGCGGTAACGCACGGTGCGCACCTCCAGCTCCTCGCCCTTGGCCGGGCCGCCCCACTCCCCCGGGGTCAGCCACATGCCGTCGCGGTTGAACACCTCGCGGTCGTGCGAGAAGTAAATGCTCGGCAGCTCGATGCCGCGGGCGCCGATGTATTCCCAGACGTCCGTCTCCGTCCAGTTGGAAATCGGGAAGACGCGGATGTTTTCGCCCGGCAGCTTTTCGCCGTTGTACAGGCTCCACAGCTCGGGGCGCTGACGGCGCGGGTCCCAGCCGCCGAAGGAGTCGCGCACGGAGAAGACGCGCTCCTTGGCGCGCGCGCGTTCCTCGTCGCGGCGGGCGCCGCCCAAGACGGCGTCGTAGCCGCGGTCGGCGATCGTCTCGACGAGCGGGACGGTCTGCAGCGGGTTGCGCGTGCCGTCCGGACGCTCCTGCAGTTCACCTCGGTCGATCCAGTCCTGGACTTTGGCCACGTGCAGGCGGGCGCCGGTCTGCTCGACGAGGCGGTCGCGGAACTCCAAGACCTCCGGGAAGTTGTGCCCGGTGTCCACGTGCAGCAGCTCGAACGGCACGGTCGCCGGGGCGAAGGCGCGGCGGGCGAGTTCGAAGACGACGCAGGAGTCCTTGCCGCCGGAAAAGAGCAGCCCGATCTTGTCGAACTGCCCCGCGACCTCGCGCAGGATGTGGATGGATTCGTTTTCCAGGTCCCGCAGGTGCGGGGACAGGGCGGTGTCAGTCACTGTTTGTGTCATGTGTTGGCTCACTTGGAAGTAGTTGAGGCTAAGAAAATTAGGTGTGCAGGCCGCACTCGGTTTTGCCCGACCCGGCCCAGCGCCCGGCGCGCGGGTCCTGGCCTTCGGCGACCGGCAGGGTGCACGGCGCGCAGCCGATGGAGGGGTATCCCTGGGTGGTCAACGGGTGGACGATGAGGTCGTGCTCGGCGATGTAGGCGTCGGTCTCCTCGAGTGTCCAGGTGATCATCGGGGAGATCTTCAGCCGCCCGGTGCGGTGCAGCGACAGGGCGGGCGCCTCGGCGCGGGAGGGCCCGTCGTCGCGGCGCAGTCCGTCGATCATGCCGGTGTACGGGCTCAGGCCGGCGGCCATGGGCTCGACTTTGCGCATGCGGCAGCAGGCGGTCGGGTTGTGGCGGTAGAGGTTGCGGCCGTAGGTCTCGTCTTGTTCTTCGGTGGTGAGGATGGACCTCACCCGGGTGAGCCGGTTGTCCGGGTAGCGCCGTTCCACCTGGTCGGCGACGTCGACGGTCTCCGGGAAGTGGTAGCCGGTGTCCAGGAAGATGGCGTCCAGGCCCGGGAAATGCCGCGCCGAGAGCTCGGCGAGGACGGTGTTTTCCATGGACATGGTCATCACCAGCGGTTGTGGCGCGTGTTCGCGGGCCCACTCCATGATGTTCTGCGCGGATTCGTCGTACAGCTTGTCCGCCCACTGCTCCACCAGTTCCGCGTTGCGGGCGACGACGTCCTCCGGCAACGGGGCGGTGCCCGTCGTGCCGGCCGGGCTGATCTCCGGGTCCCGGTGGCCGGGGCCGGCGCCGCCCAATAAGTTGACGCTGTTGGTCATCGTTTATCCACCTCGTGTTCTTCGACAGGGTCCGCCTCAGTGTCGCCCGTTTTCTTCAGGACCGCAGCGTGACCGTGCCTGCGCAGGGAATTCTGCAGCGCCTGCTCGGTGGAGGGCGCCGGGGCGGGCGCGTGTTCCGGGTCGTCCTGGCCGTGGAACATCACGGAGAAGATCCGCAGGCACTCCTCGCACTTCCAGGCGAAGTCGCCCTCCTCGTCGGGGAAGAGGTCCATGCCGCCGCAGTAGGGGCAGTGCGTGGGGTGGTTGCGGTTGGGGTTGGGCTTGCGACGAAAGGCCATTACTTGACGTCTTCCTCGTCGGCGCGCAGGAGCCAGTCCCGGAAGATCTCGCCTTCCTCGCGCTTGTCCTTGTAGTTGCTGACCACGCGCACCACGTAGTCGGTCAACTCGGTGGACAGCACCTTGTGGCCGCGGATCTTGCGGCCGAAGTTGGCGCCCTCGCCGACGGTGCCGCCCAGGTGGACCTGGAAGCCCTCGACGCGGTTGCCGTCGGCGTCGGTGACGGTCTGGCCCTTGAAGCCCATGTCGGAGACCTGGGTACGGGCGCAGGCGTTCGGGCAGCCGTTGAGCGAGATGGTGATCGGCGAGTCCAAGTCGCCGAAGCGCTCCTCCAGCTCGTCGGTCAGCTCGATGGCGCGCGACTTGGTGGTCGTGTGCGCCAGCTTGCAGTACTCCAGGCCGGTGCAGGAGATCAGGCCGCGGCGGAATTCGCTGGGGGTGGTGTACAGGCCCAGCTGCTCCAGCTCGGCGGAAAACGGCTCGATCTGGTCTTTCTCCAGGTCCAGGAACAGCAGCTCCTTGAACGGGGTGTGGCGCAGGCGGGTCAGGCCGTACTTCTCCGCCAGATCCGCCAGGGCGATCAGCTGCTCGCCGGTCATGTGGCCCAGCGTCGGCTTGGCGCCCAGGTAGAACTTGCCGTCCTTCTGCTCGTGCACGCCGATGTGGTCGCGGTCGACGGGGTTGGCGGCCGGGTCCGGGCCGTCGGGCAGCCGGTAACCCAGGTACTCCTCTTCGAGGATCTCGCGGAACTTCGCGTGCCCCCACTTGGCCACGAGGAACTTCAGGCGGGCGCGGTTGCGCAGGCGGCGGAAGCCGTAGTCGCGGAAGATCTTGGTCACCCCGGCCCAGACCTCGGGCACCTGCTCGAGGGTGACGAACACGCCGAGGGACTGCGCGAGCATCGGGTTGGTGGACAGGCCGCCGCCGACGAAGCACTGGAAACCGGGGCCGAACTCCGGGTGCTCCACGGCCTGGAAGGAGACGTCCTGGATTTCGTGGGTGACGTCCTGGCGGGAGTTGCCGGAGATGGCGCTCTTGTACTTGCGCGGCAGGTTCTGGAACTCCGGGTTCGGCAGCAGCTCGTTTTTGATGACGTCGATCGCCGGCTGGGCGTCGATGATCTCGTCCTTGGCTACCCCGGCGACCGGGGAACCCAGGATCACGCGCGGCACGTCGCCGCAACCGTTGAGGGTGTCCAGGCCGACGGACTCGAGTTTCTCCCAGATGGCGGGGACGTCCTCGATGCGCACCCAATGCAGCTGGATGTTCTGCCGGTCGGTGAAGTCGACGGTGGAACGCGCGTAGTCGCGGGAAATCTCACCGACGGCGCGGGCGCGCGCCGGGGAGGACTGGCCGCCGTCGAAGCGGATGCGCATCATGAAGTACTCGTCCTGCAGCTCCGAGTTGTCCTTGCCGGTGTGCTCGGTGCCGAGGTTCTGCTTGCGCTGGGTGTACATGCCGACCCACTTGAAGCGCGGGGACATGTCGTCGGCGGGGATGGAGGAGAA
>CALZCR010000168.1 GCA_945631445.1 uncultured Corynebacterium sp.
GCAATCGACAGCAGCTCACCGGCCGTGCGCTTCTTTCCGCCCAACCCTGTGGGGTGCTGGATGCGGTCGGTGACCTCCATGCGCACGTCGTGGCCGACTTCGAGGATGGCCCGGATCATCAGGCGGCGGCCGAAGAAAGTGGCGACGATGTTGACGGCGAAAATCAGCACGAACACGCCGATCCACAGCAGCAGACGTCGCCAGTCCTGCGGGGCGATGGCGGTGTCGATGGCCAGGCCCAGAATCACCGGCGTCAGACCGTTGCACAAAAATCCGACGGTCATCAGGACCGCCGCGGGGTGGGTGGCCCGCCAGCGGGACAGGACAGTCTTGATCAACCACCGTGGGTCGGTGGCTGCGGGGAGTCTGCTCATGAGCAAAAAGTATACGGCAGGTAGATTTCTGTCCTGATGACTAAACAAACCCCTGCCCCGCACCCCGGCGTCCCGTATCGCCCGGCGTCGCAGAAAACGGCCCCCGGCTTCCGCGACGCCGCCCACCGCCGCTCCCGGGCCGCGGCCTTTTCCGACGGCGCCGACGTCTACGAGGACGTGCGTCCCGGTTACCCGCGGGAGGTCGCCGAGCTGGTTACCGCGGCCCAGACGGTGCTGGATGTGGGCGCCGGCACGGGAAAGCTGACCCGCGACCTGCTCCTCCCCGGCCGGGACGTCTTGGCTGCGGACCCCTCCGCGGACATGGTGCGCACGCTGTCGGGGATGTTCGACGTGCCGGTGTGGCGGGCCACCGCGGAGGCCACCGCGCTGGCCGAGGACAGCGTGGACGCGGTCGTGTGCGCCCAGACGTGGCACTGGGTGGACGTGGCCGCCGCCAGCGCGGAGTTCGACCGGATCGTCCGCCCCGGCGGGCAGGTCGTTTTGGTGTGGAACACGATCGACGTCTCCGATCCGTGGGTGCTGCGTCTGGCGCGCATCATGCATTCCGGCGACATCCACAAAGAGGGTTTTCTCCCGCGTGTCACCGCCCCGTGGGAGGTGGCGCACGAGGTGCGGTTGACGTGGACGGATCCGTTGACGCCCGCCCAGGTGTATCGGCTGACCCAGACGCGCTCGTATTGGCTGCGCTCCGGCGAGAAGATCCGGCGGCGGGTGCGAGAGAATCTGCGGTGGTACCTCTTCGAGCACACCGGGCTGCGTGAGGACTCTGTGATCGACTTGCCCTACCGCACCGACGCCTTCGTGTTGCGGCGGGCGCACGGTCGGTAGGCTGGCGGGCATGAGCACGACTGAGAGCCCGAACATCGCAGAGCTTGTCGACGACACCCTCGACTGGGTCCACCACGGCGAGCCCAACTCGACCGACCTGATCGAGCTGGCCACGCTCACCTTCGACCTGGCCGCCCAAGACCTGGGCTTCCGCGGCAACGACGACCGCATCGTGTCGGTCACCGAATTTCGCCGCGACGGCTCCGCCGAACCCTGCCTGGTGGAGATCTTCTCCACCCTCGAAGACGGCCACGCCACCCCCGACGGCATGAGAGTGACCGTCGGCGAGGACACGCACGCCTTTGACACGCACAAAGAGGGCCTGACGGCCCTCTACACGTGGTGCGACACCGGCAGCGTGTCTTAAACCGCCGGCGGCCGGTCGGGCCAGCCTACTTCTTGCGGGTGGTGCGCTCGCGCACGCGCACCGCGATCTTGACCGGGGTGCCGTGGAAACCGAACGTCGCGCGGAAGCGGCGCTCCAGGTACCGACGGTAGCCGCCGTCCAAGAAGCCGGTGGTGAACAACACGATGGTCGGCGGGCGCGTCGTCGCCTGGGTCGCGAACAGCACGCGCGGCAGGCGGTTGTTCTTCATCGGCGGCGGGTTCGCCGCGATCGCCTCGCGCAGCCAGTTGTTCAGCTGGCCGGTGGACACGCGCTGGTCCCAGCCCTCGAGCGCCTGGATCATGGCGGGCTCGAGCTTTTGCAGGGCGCGGCCCGTTTCAGCGGAGATGTTGATCTTGCTCACCCACGGAACGTGCGTGAGCATCTCGTCGAACTCGCGGTCGAAGAAATACCGGCGGTCCTCGGTCATCAAATCCCACTTGTTGAAGGCGATGACCAGGGCTTTACCGGCCTCCAACACCATGTTCAGCACGCGCTGGTCCTGCTCGGTGATCGGCTCGGAGGCGTCGATCAGCAGCACGCAGACCTCGGCGGCCTCGATGGCGTTACGGGTGCGCAAGGAGGCGTAGTACTCGTGGCCGGAGGCGTTTTTGACCTTCTTGCGCAGCCCGGCGGTGTCCACGAAACGCCACGTCTGCTGATCCAGCTCCACGATCGAGTCCACCGGATCCACGGTCGTGCCGGCGACGTTGTCGACCACGCTGCGCTGCTCACCGGTGAACTTGTTCAACAGGCTGGACTTGCCCACGTTCGGACGGCCCACCAGGGCCACCCGGCGCGGTCCCTGCGTGACGGATTTTTTACGCGGTTCGTCCGGGAACACGCGCAGCACTTCGTCGAGCACGTCGGCGCCGCCGCGGCCGTGCAGCGCGGAGGTCGGCCACGGGTCGCCGAGGCCCAGGGCGTAGAACTCGGCCATGTCCGCGTACTGGGTCTCGGACTCGAATTTGTTGGCCACCAGGATCACCGGGACTTCGGCGCGCTGGAGGCGCTTGGCCAGGATGGCTTCGGTTTCGGTGACGCCGACCTTGGTGTCGACGACCATGACGATGGCGTCGGCTTCTGCCATGGCGGTTTCCGCCTGGCGGGCGATCGACTCGTGCATGCCCCTGACGTTGGGGTCCCAGCCGCCGGTGTCTTGGACCCAGAAGCGGCGTCCGTTCCATTCGCCGAGGTAGGAGACCCGGTCGCGGGTCACGCCGGGGAAGTCCTCCACGACGGCTTCCCGGCGGCCGATGAAGCGGTTGACGAGGGTGGATTTGCCCACGTTCGGGCGGCCGACGATCGCGACCGTCGGCAGCGCCTCTTCGATGACGTCCGGGCGTTGGATGCCGTAGGTGTCTTCGACCTCGGCCCAGTCTTCTTCGGAGAAGTCGTCGAATTCTTTGTCCTGCAGGTCGTCGGCGAACTCGAAGCCGAAGTCGTCGGCGTCGAAGTCGTCGGCGGCCCAGCCGCCGCCGGGCACCTCCTCGATTTCATCGCGGAAGACGCCGCGGGCGTCCATTTCTCCGCCGGAGGTGTGAAAAACGAATTCGGTCTCCGCCTCCGGCTGTTCGTTGTGTTTGTCGCTCATCGGGAGCTTCCTTCCACCAGTGAGATCAGGCGGGCCTGGACCTCGTCGGGAGTCATGTCTGAAGTGTCAATGACCTCTGCGTCCGCAGCCGGTTTCAAAGGGCTGGCGGCACGCGAGGAGTCGGCCTCGTCGCGGCGGATGACGTCGGCCAAGACGGCGTCGAAGTCGACGGTGCGTCCGGCGGCGACGTCTTGGTCGTACCGGCGCCGGGCGCGCACCTGGGCGGAGGCCGTGAGAAACGCTTTCGCGGGGGCGTCGTCAAGCACGACGGTGCCGATGTCGCGGCCCTCCACGATCGCGCGGTGGGCGCGGGCGGCCAGGGTGCGCTGCAGGGCGACCAGGTTCTGGCGGACTTCCGGGATCGCGGAGACCGCGGAGACGTGCGCGGTGACCTCTTTGTCGCGGATGACCGCGGAGACGTCTTCGCCGGCGAACATCACGGCGGTGGCGTCCGGGTCGGAGTTGACCTCCAGCGGCAGGTCGGCGGTCTCCGCGATCACGGCGTCGGTGTCCGCTGGGTCGACGCCCGCGCGCAGCACGGCCAGGGTGGCGACGCGGTACATCGCGCCGGTGTCGACGTACTTGGCGCCCAGCTTCTTCGCCAGTGCCCGACAGGTGGTCGACTTGCCGGTGCCGGAGGGCCCGTCCACGGCCAGCAGCAGGCCGCCGCCCGGCATGTTCGTCAACGTGGTGCAGTCCGTCACAGGCCCACCACCTTGTACAGGGCCGTCAGCTCAGAGTCGTTGAGCGCGCGCAAAGAGCCCGGCTTCTGGTCGCCGAGCTGCACGGTGTGCACCTTGGTGCGCACCAGTCGCTGGACCGGGAATCCGGCGGTCTTGAGCATGCGGCGCACGATGTGCTTGCGGCCTTCGTGGATCTCGATGCGCAGCAGGGACTGTCCCTGGTTCTTGTCGACGACCTGCGCGTAGTCCGCCTTGGCCACGCCGTCATCGAGTTCCACGCCTTGACGAAGCGTGTTGATGAGCTTGGTGCCGGCCTCTCCCAGCACGAACGCCAGATAAGTTTTGCTCACCTCGTACTTCGGGTGCATCAGGCGGTTGGCCAGCTCGCCGTCGTTGGTCAGCAGCAGCAGGCCCTCGGTGTCCGCGTCGAGGCGGCCGACGTGGAACAGGCGCTGCCCGGAGGCGGTCTGCTCGGCGACGTAGTCGCCCACGCAGGGCCGGCCCATGTCGTCCGACATCGTCGACTGCACGCCACGCGGCTTGTTGAGGATGAAGTACTCGTTGTTCTCGTTGACGTTCACGCGCACCCCGTCGACGCGGATGACGTCGACGTCCGGGTTGACGCGGGTGCCTTGGCGACGCACGACGGTGCCGTTGACTTCGACGCGCCCGGCGTCGATCATGACCTCCGAATGCCGGCGCGAGGCCACGCCCGCGCGGGCGAGCACCTTCTGCAGACGCTCGCCGCGCGGCTGGTCTTCACCCTCCCACCAGCGGTCCTGGAGCGGGTGGTCCTGCTGGTTCGCGGCGCGGTCGCGGGGGGTGACGTTCTGGCGTTTGGCTGGGCGGGCGTTGGACAGCAGCATTTCACTGTCCTTGGTGTTCGGCGCCTTTTGCGCATGCGGCGGGCGCTTGTCCGGTGTGCCGTCTCGG
>CALZCR010000169.1 GCA_945631445.1 uncultured Corynebacterium sp.
CTTCGAGCTGGCCACCGGCTACTCCGAGCTCGTCGACCCGGTCATCCAGCGCGAGCGCTTCGAGGACCAGGCCCGCCTGGCCGCCGGCGGCGACGACGAGGCCATGATCTTGGACGAAGACTTCCTCTCCGCGATGGAGCAGGCCATGCCGCCGACCTCCGGTTGCGGCATGGGCATCGACCGCCTGCTGATGGCCCTGACCGGCCTGGGCATCCGCGAGACGGTGCTCTTCCCGATCGTCAAGCCGGAAGGCAAGCAGTCCCCGAAGAACACGGACGAGCAGTACAACGACGCCAAGTAGGCCCGTGCCCGGCCCGGCGTCGTCAGCGGGTCAGCGCGAGTGCCCGCCGTGGGGCGTGGAGTGGGTGGCGCCCAGGTAGTGCAACACTTCGTGGGCGTGCTGATCCGTCAGCGAATAGCGCACTTCCCGGCCCTGCCGTTCGGCCACCAGCACGCCGACCGTCGCCATGTGGGTCAACGCGGCGGAAGCGGTGGGCACCCGGATGTCCGTCAACTCCGCGAGCTCGCCGACGCTGGCCTTGCCGGGGCCCACGTAATGCATGGCCAGCAGCAGCCGCAGCCGCGTGGGATCGCCCAGCAGTTTAAAGAGCGGGGACCATTCTTCGGCGAGCTCGAGCAGCGTCGCGGGGATGGGGGGAGAAGGGTGGTCGGTCATGGCTTCATCTTATCGACGCGACGCTGGCGGCGGCTCCGTTTCCGAAGCCATCCGGCTCACCGCTGTGGGAAGAGAGCGACCGAGCGGCGATACATGACCGAGGGCAGTTCCACGGCCTCCACGTCGCCGCGGGCCTCGCGCAGCGCACAATGCCAGTGCCACCACACCGCCTGAAACACGGCGACCCGTTGCCCCGCCGCCACCCGCGTCGTCAACGCATCCGCCTGCGGCGCGGCCCGGCGCAAAGTCTTGAGCAGCAGATCGCCCAGACGGGTGAGCAGCGCCCCGGCGGCGTCCCGCACGGCGGTGTCCTGGTCCAGCAACAGGAAGAAGTCGTGGGAGGCGGCGGCCTCGAGGATGGTGGTCTCCTCGATGAGACCGGCCAAGGCGTCATCCACGTCGCGGAGCAGGGCGGACAGGGAATCGGCCGTGGAGGATATTCCGCCGAGAACCTCGACGAAGACGTCCAGGTTCGGCAGCGCGGCGGATTCCTTCGTGTCGAAGTAGCGAAAAAACGTGCGCGAGGACACGCCGGCGAGGGCCGCGATCTCATCGACCGTGGTGGCTGCGGAGCCCCGGGCCAGGAACAGCCGGACCGCGGTCAATCTGATAGTTTCCTCGGTGAATGCCCGCTGTCGCTCGCGGAGGCCCATCGGTTTTCTTTCTGCTTGACAGTACCCACTGGGGAAATAGCATATCAGTGTGACAGGCTCCGCCCCCGGAAAACTCGAGCCCCGGCCCGGGGCGATCGGCGACGAGGAAACGAGCTCTTCCCGCTTATCTCCGGCAGGTTTCTTCCCGGAGCGGCCACCTGCGGGTTTCCGGGAGGGCCTCAACCGCCCCTAAACCCCTGTTCGCTACCGGCGTACATCTCTTCTACCTGCAACGACGGGTCTTTTTCGGCCTTTCGGTTTTGCAGGTGGGACGGTTTCGTCTGCCTCCCGCGTTACAGTGGGGGACAGCTAAAGACAATTAGACCGGTTAGGGAGACTCAGACATGTTCGAAAGGTTCACGGACCGGGCCCGTCGCGTCATCGTTCTCGCACAGGAAGAGGCGCGCGCGCTCAACCACAATTACATCGGAACCGAGCACATCCTGCTCGGTCTCATCCACGAGGGGGAAGGCGTCGCCGCCAAGGCACTCGAGTCGATGGGCATCAACCTCGAGGACGTGCGTCGCGAGGTCGAGGAGATCATCGGCCGCGGCACCCAGCCACACACGGGACACATCCCGTTCACCCCGCGCGCCAAGAAGGTGCTCGAGCTGTCCCTGCGTGAGGGCCTGCAGATGGGGCACAAGTACATCGGCACCGAGTTCCTGCTGCTCGGCCTCATCCGTGAGGGCGAGGGCGTGGCGGCCCAGGTGCTGACCAAGCTGGGGGCGGACCTGCCGCGGGTGCGCCAGCAGGTCATCCAGCTGCTCTCCGGTTACGAGGGCGGCCAAGCCCAGGGCCAGGAAGGCAACCAGGGCGGCGGACAGGGTTCCCTCGGCGCTGGCGCCGGGGCAGGAGCCGGCGCGGGCGCTGGTGCCGGCGGCCGCGGCGGTCAGCCGGGCGGCGACCGCTCCAATTCCCTGGTCCTCGACCAGTTCGGACGCAACCTGACCCAGGCGGCCAAGGACGGCAAGCTGGATCCGGTCGTCGGCCGCGAGAAGGAAATCGAGCGCATCATGCAGGTGCTCTCCCGCCGCACGAAGAACAACCCGGTCCTGATCGGTGAGCCGGGCGTCGGCAAGACCGCCGTCGTCGAGGGCCTGGCCCTGGACATCGTCAACGGCAACGTCCCGGAGACACTCAAGGACAAGCAGGTCTACTCGCTGGACCTGGGCTCACTGGTGGCCGGTTCCCGTTACCGCGGTGACTTCGAGGAGCGCCTGAAGAAGGTGCTCAAGGAGATCAACCAGCGCGGCGACATCATCCTGTTCATCGACGAGATCCACAACCTCGTCGGAGCGGGCGCGGCCGAGGGCGCCATTGACGCGGCCTCGCTGCTGAAGCCGAAGCTCGCCCGCGGTGAGCTGCAGACCATCGGTGCGACCACGCTCGACGAGTACCGCAAGCACATCGAGAAGGACGCCGCCCTGGAGCGTCGTTTCCAGCCGGTGCAGGTCGACGAGCCGAGCATGGAAAACACCATCCTGATCCTCAAGGGCCTGCGCGACCGCTACGAGGCGCACCACCGCGTCTCCTACACCGACGGCGCGCTGTCCGCGGCGGCGAACCTCGCGGACCGTTACATCAACGACCGCTTCCTGCCGGACAAGGCCGTCGACCTCATCGACGAGGCCGGCGCACGCATGCGCATCAAGCGCATGACGGCTCCGGAGTCGCTGCGGGAGGTCGACGAGCGCATCGCCGACGTCCGCCGCGAGAAGGAGGCGGCCATCGACGAGCAGGACTTCGAGAAGGCCGCCGGCCTGCGCGACAAGGAGCGCAAGCTGGGCGAGGAGCGCTCGGAGAAGGAGAAGCAGTGGCGCTCCGGCGACCTCGAGGACATCGCCGAGGTCGGCGAGGAGCAGATCGCCGAGGTTCTGGCGTTCTGGACCGGCATCCCGGTCTTCAAGCTCACCGAGAACGAATCCTCCCGCCTGCTCAACATGGAAGAGGAGCTGCACAAGCGCATCATCGGGCAGGACGAGGCCGTCAAGGCCGTCTCCCGTGCGATCCGCCGTACCCGTGCAGGCCTGAAGGATCCGAAGCGCCCGTCCGGCTCGTTCATCTTCGCCGGCCCGTCCGGCGTGGGTAAGACCGAGCTGTCCAAGGCATTGGCGAACTTCCTCTTCGGCGACGACGACGCCCTGATCCAGATCGACATGGGCGAGTACCACGACCGCTTCACCGCGTCGCGCCTGTTCGGTGCTCCCCCCGGATACGTCGGCTACGAGGAGGGCGGACAGCTCACCGAGAAGGTGCGCCGCAAGCCGTTCTCCGTCGTGCTTTTCGACGAGATCGAGAAGGCGCACAAGGAGATCTACAACACCCTGCTCCAGGTGCTGGAGGAAGGCCGTCTCACCGACGGTCAGGGACGTGTCGTGGACTTCAAGAACACGGTCCTGATCTTCACCTCGAACCTGGGCACGCAGGACATCTCCAAGGCCGTGGGCCTGGGCTTCAGCGGTTCCACCGCCACGGACTCGGACGCCCAGTACGAGCGGATGAAGAACAAGGTCAACGATGAGCTGAAGAAGCACTTCCGCCCCGAGTTCCTCAACCGCATCGACGAGATCGTGGTCTTCCACCAGCTCACGCAGGAGCAGATCGTCGAGATGGTCGACCTGCTGATCAGCCGCACCAGCAAGGCGCTCGCCGAGCAGGACATGGACATCGAGCTGACGGACAAGGCCAAGAATCTCCTGGCCAACCGCGGCTTCGACCCGGTCCTCGGCGCCCGCCCGCTGCGTCGCACCATCCAGCGCGACATCGAGGACGTCATGTCCGAGAAGATCCTCTACGGCGAGCTCGGCGCCGGCGAGATCGTCACCGTCGACGTCGAAGGCTGGGACGGCGACTCGAAGAAGACCGACGAGGCCCGCTTCACCTTCACCCCGCGTCCCAAGCCGTTGCCGGAGGGAACTTTCTCCGAGATCTCCCCGGAGGCGGCAGACAGCGTCCGTGAGGTCGAGGCCGAGGATGAAGATGGCGCCGACACCGACGGCGACCAGCCGGACGACCTGACTCCGGACGTGCTGGCAGGCGGTGAAAGCGGCTCCGGCGACGACTCCGACGGCGGACCCGCCGGAGGCGCCGCCCCGCAGCCGCAGAACTAGACTGCGCGCCCTACGCCCCGCCCCACCGCACCCGGTGGGGCGGGGCGTCGTCATTGTCTTGGCGCACCGGGCGCGAGGGCCTGCATGCGCGACGAAACTACCTGCGGATTTATTGGAAGTACCAAGCGTTTGGCACGATGGTGCCGTACATGCTTGCGTGCTGGAGATCCGGCACCTCATCTGACCCCTTAGGTAGAGGCCATGACAAATCCACGCCCCCAGGGCGGGACCCAGGCCGCGACCGTCCTGCAGGATGACGCGGTAGATTTAAACACTGCGGGGATCTCCGCACAAGAACAACGCGAAGCCCAGGAAAAGTACCCCCTGAGCTTCCTTTCCCTGACCGGCGTCACAAAGACGCTC
>CALZCR010000170.1 GCA_945631445.1 uncultured Corynebacterium sp.
ACCTGGACCAACGCGGTGCAGGAAGTCGCCGAGAACTCCCGGCTGGGCATTCCGGTCAGCTTCGCCTCCAACCCGCGCAACCACGTCGCGCTGGTCGCCCAGTTCGGCGTCAACGAATCCGCGGGCGTGTTCTCCGAATGGCCGAACGAACTCGGCCTGGCCGCACTCGACGACGCCGAACTGATGGAGACCTTCGGC
Source organism: uncultured Corynebacterium sp. (assembly GCA_945631445.1). Taxonomy (GTDB): domain Bacteria; phylum Actinomycetota; class Actinomycetes; order Mycobacteriales; family Mycobacteriaceae; genus Corynebacterium. Next base: position 199 of record CALZCR010000170.1, read on the forward strand.
GCGGAGATCGCGAAGGAATGGCGCGCCGGGGGCATCCACAAGCTCTACGGCTACATGGCCGACGTCGCCTCCGAGCCGCGCTGGTCGCGCTTCAACGGCACCTTCGGCGAAGACCCCGTACTGGCCAGCGACTACACGGCGGCCATAGTCCGCGGCATGCAGGGCGAGAAGCTTTCCGACGCCTCCGTGGCCACCACCATCAAGCACTTTCCCGGCGGCGGCGTGCGCCTCGACGGTCACGACCCGCACTTCGAGTGGGGACAGACCAACGAATACCCCACCGAGGACGCCTTGGCGACGTACCACCTGCCGCCCTTCCAGGCGGCCGTCGACGCCGGCGCCTCCTCGATCATGCCGTACTACGCCAAGCCGGTGAACACCTCCGCCACCCAGCTGCCCGCCGAGCAGTGGGCCGGGCCGGACCAGCAGTTCGCGGAGGTCGCCTTCGCCTACGACCCGATCTTTTTGGCCACCATCCTGCGCGAGCAGATGGGGCATGCCGGCTACGTCAACTCCGATTCCGGCATCATCGACGCCATGCCCTGGGGCGTGGAGGAGCTGAGCAAACCGGAGCGCTTCGCCGCGGCCGTCAAGGCGGGCACGGACATTTTCTCCGACATGGCCGACCCCACCGAGCTGAACAGGGCCTACGACCAGGGCCTACTCACCGACGCCGACCTCGACCGCGCCTGCACCCGCCTGCTCACCGAACTTTTCGAGCTGGGACTCTTCGACAACCCCTACGTCGACGAAGACGCCGCCGCCGAGATCATCGGCGCCGAGGAGATCTCCGCGCTGGGCGCCAAGGCCCAGCGACAGTCCGTCACCCTGCTGCGCACCGGCGAGATCCTGCCGCTGCGTCCGAACACGAAGATTTACGCCTATGCCACCGGCCGCACCCAGATCGACTCGGTGCAGGAGAAGCTGGCGGCGGCCGTCGAGAAGTTCGGCGCCACGCTGGTGGACGCCCCAGAGGAAGCCGACCTGGCGATCGTCTGGGCGCGCCCGGAGATCGCGCTCTTCGAAGACGACCGCGAGGGCGTGGCCCTGTCCGTCGACCCGCGCGACAACGGCGTCGACGTCGAGCGCGTCGTCGAGATCGAGAAGACCGTGCCCACCCTGCTGGCCGTCAACATGACCAACCCGTGGCTGCTCGCCGAGATCGAACCAGGCGCCGCGGCGGTGGTCGCCACCTTCGAGATCACCCCGGAGAACCTCCTGCGCTCCCTGGCGGGCGAGGACGGCGGCCCGCAGGGCACGCTGCCGCTGACCGTGCCACGCTCCGCGCAGGCCATCGCGGATTCCCCACGCGACGTGCCCGGTAAGTTCTGCGGCGAGGACTACGTCTACCTTGACCGCGACGGGGTGGCCTACTCCTACGGACACGGGTTGCGCTACTAGCGGCACCCGATGGACGCGGGCTGGCTGCCCCCGGCGAAGATGAGACCTCATGACTCGTCTTCTCGCCGTGTTCTTGGCGACGCTTCTTCTCGCTGCCCCTGCGCCCGCACACGCCAGGGCGTTGGTTCTCTTCGGTGACTCCGTGCCCGCCGACCCACCCCTGCGCGACTATGTGGCCAGCGAGCTCGGCTCCTCCGGCCACACCGACTGCCCCACCTCCGGGGACAACTACGGGGTGCGCACAGCTGAGGGGCTGGGCCTACAGGCGCAGGATTTCTCCTGCTCCGGCGCCACCTCTCCGAGCGTGGTGTCCCTGCTGGCTAACCGGGACTTCTCCCAACAGGTCGACCGCGCCCTGACCTCCGCAGCGCTGGACGGGGACACCGCCCGCGTGCTCATCACCGTCGGATTCAACGACCTTTACCAAGGCGGGACGCCCGACAACTTCGTGGCCGCGATGATCCCGCAGATCGAGCGCATCCACGACGCCGCCCCGCACGCGCGCTTCCAGATCGTGGGGTATCCCACCATCACCGACGGCGACGACATCTGCGTGGTCAACACCGACCGGCTGGTGCGGGTGCATGCCCCCGCCGTCGCGCACTGGGAGCGCCAGGCACAGCACATGCAGGCGGAGCTGGCGGCAGCGACCGGCGTGGAGTTCGTGGACCTCAAGGAATCGACCCGGGGCCGGCACATGTGCGCCCCCGACGAGCTGCGCCACTGGTCCGCCATCATCGACGACGGCCCGACGAACCTGCCCTTCCACCTCAATGCCCACGGGCACCGGCACGTCGCCGAGGTCATCGCGCGGAGTTAGTTCCCGGAAAGGCTGGCCAAGCCCAGTTCCACGAGGTCGCGGCGCTCGACGTCGGCTTCCTCGGCCCAGATGCGGGCCAGGCCGCAATACCGGGCGTATTCGCCGGCGCGATCGGACTCAAACTCCCAGTCGAATTCTTCCAGCTGCGCGGCGATCGCCTCGGTGAAGATCAAGGAGGGGTGCTCGGGGTTCCCGCCGCCGGCGAAGTAGAGGTAGGCGGTAAACACCTCCGGGCCGAGGTTCGGGAGCGCCCGCTGACCCGAGTTGAGCGCCCGGAACGCCCCGGTCGGGTCGGTCCCGGCGAGTGTCGCCGCCTCCATCAGGGCGGAGGAGTGGCCGGGCTCAATCGCGTTGACGACGCCCGCCAGCTCCGCCGGGTCGGACTGCCAGGCCAGGGCGTTCCACAACAGGTTCAGGGCGGCGTCGGCGGAGAACGGCGCCTCGGCGGCGAGTGCGAAAAGCTGCCCCCGGGACACCTCCTCGCCGAGGAATTCCGCGCGCAGGCCACGAGTCTTCAGCAGCTTCTCCATTCCGGCGACGTCGACGGAGGCGGTGTGGTCGACGACGGTGGACTCGTCGGCGTCGGCAAGCCAGTCGGACAGGGATTCGGGCAATGTCAGATCATCGTTCATGCCCTCGATTGTGGGGCAAAGCCGGCGGCGACGCACAGCCGCAAGCACGTTTATAAAAAATCGGTAGAATTAATTATGAGTACGTATTGATTCAAAGGAGGATCATTTGAGCACTACGGTTAAGGGCGTCATCGCCCGCACCAAGGGCGCAGAGGTAGAGCTGACCGACATCGTCATCCCGGATCCGGGTGCGAATGACGTCGTCGTCAAGATTCAGTCCACCGGCGTCTGCCACACCGACCTGTCGTACCGTGACGGCGACATCAACGACGAATACCCCTTCCTGCTGGGCCACGAGTCCGCGGGCGTCGTCGAGCAGATCGGCGAGGACGTCACCCACGTCGAGGTCGGCGACTTCGTCGTGTTGAACTGGCGTGCCGTGTGCGGCGAGTGCCGCGCCTGCCGCAAGGGCGACACCAAGAACTGCTTTGACACCCACAACGCGTCTAAGCCGATGACGCTGGAGGACGGCACTGAGCTGACCGCCGCGCTGGGTATCGGCTCCTTCGCCGAGAAGACGCTGGTCCACGAAGGCCAGTGCACCAAGGTCAACCCGGAGGCCGACCCGGCCGCCGTCGGCCTGCTGGGCTGCGGCATCATGGCCGGCCTGGGCGCCGCCGTGAACACCGGCGACATCCAGATCGGCGAGTCCGTCGCCGTCTTCGGCCTGGGCGGGGTCGGCATGTCCGCGATCTCCGGTGCGAAGCTGGCGGGCGCGGCGAAGATCATCGCCGTCGACCTGGACGAGCGCAAGACCGAACACGCCAAGGAATTCGGCGCGACCCACACCATCACCTCCAAGGGGATGGACGAGCAGCAGGTCATCGACAAGGTCCGCGAGCTGACCGACGGCTTCGGCCCGGACGTGACCATCGACGCCGTCGGCATCATGCCGACCTGGCGCCAGGCCTTCTACTCCCGCGACCACGCCGGTCGCATGGTCATGGTCGGTGTGCCGAACCAGACCGACCAGATCGAGATCCCGACGATCGACTTCTACTCGCGCGGCGGCTCCCTGAAGCCGGCCTGGTACGGCGACTGCCTGCCGGAGCGCGACTTCCCGGCGTATACCCAGCTCTTCGAGAACGGCCAGTTCCCGCTGGACAAGTTCGTCTCCGAGCGCATCGGCCTGGCAGACGTCGAAGAAGCCTTCGAAACTATGAAGCGCGGCGATGTGCTGCGTTCGGTGGTGATTTTTGATGAGTAACAATCTTCGTGTCGACCATATCGTCACGTCCGGAACCTTCGCCCTCGACGGCGGAGAGTGGGACGTGGACAACAACATCTGGATCGTCGGCGACGACTCCGAGGTCTACATTATTGACGCGGCCCACGACTCCGCCCCGATCATCGAGGCCGTCGGCGACCGCAAGGTCAAGGGCATCCTGCTCACCCACGGCCACAACGACCACGTGACCGTGGCCCCGGAGCTGTCGGAGAAGTTCGACGCCCCGATCCACATGCACCCGGGCGACCAGATGCTCTGGGAGATGACGCACTCCGGCGCCCCGGAGCAGCTCAAGGACCAGCAGCTGTTGGAGATCGCCGGCGCCGAGATGCGTGTGCTGAACACCCCGGGCCACTCGCCCGGCTCGGTGTGCTTCTACGTCCCGGAGGCCAACGAGCTCTTCTCCGGCGACACTCTGTTCCAGGGTGGGCCGGGCGCCACCGGCGACCGCTCGTTCGCGTCCTTCGACACGATCATCGAGTCGCTGAAGACCTCCGTGCTGGAGCTGC
>CALZCR010000171.1 GCA_945631445.1 uncultured Corynebacterium sp.
CTCTACGGGCCTCGATCGGCGCCGCTGGCCCGCTTATCTCCCAGTGCTGGCCGTCCCCGTGGTCAACCTGCTGCCCCCGTTATGGTGGTTAGCCGTGCCCGCGGGCGTAGCCATCGCCGCGCTGACCTGGTGGGCGTCCATGAAATACCAGGACGTGTACTTCCGATGAGCGAACTCGACCCCGTCATCCACCCGATCAACCGGTTACGTATCTGTGCCACGCTCAACGCCGCCGGCGCCACCCAAGGCGAGGTGCACCGCGAAATGAAATTCGCCACCTTGCGCGATCACGTGGGCGTCTCCGACGCGACGCTGTCCAAGCAACTGAGCCACCTCGAGTCGGCCGGGTACGTGCACCGCAACCGCGAGTACGGGCTCAGCCGCGACCGCGACGTCGTCTGGGTGCAGCTCACACAGAAAGGCAAGGCCGCCTACGAAGGCCACGTCGCTGCGCTCCGGGAGATCGCGGGACAATAAGGGCGGGGGCCGATTCCCACACCGCGATCGGGCACAATATGGCGATATGGCCGCCGTTCATGACACCCCGTTGATCGCCACGATCGACCAAGGGACCACCTCCAGCCGTTGTCTCCTCCTCGACGCCACCGGGCAGGTGTTGGGCTCCGCCCAGTTCGAACACGAGCAGATCTTCCCGCGCCAGGGGTGGGTGGAGCATGACGCCCTGGAAATCTGGGATAACGTGCGCCACGCGGTCTCCGCCGCCATGGTGGAGATCGACGCCGCGCCCCAGGACGTCGGCGCGATTGGGCTGACCAACCAGCGGGAGACGGCCGTGGTGTGGGACAAACGCACGGGCCGACCCATCCACAACGCCATCGTCTGGCAGGACACCCGCACAGCGGATGTCGCGGGGGACGATCCGGCACGCTGGCTGGAGCGCACCGGCCTGCTGGCGAACTCCTATCCGGCGGGCCCGAAGATCGCGTGGATCTTGGATCACGTGGACGGCGCCCGGCAGCGCGCGGAAGCCGGCGAGCTGCTGGCGGGCACGATGGACACGTGGCTGCTGTGGAACCTCACCGGCGGCGCGGCAGGCGATGAAGGTGCCCCGGCACTTCACCTCACAGACGTCACCAACGCCTCGCGCACGTTGCTGATGGATCTGCGCACCCTGCAGTGGGATCCGCAGTTGTGCGAAGAGATCGGGGTGCCGCGTGAGGTGCTGCCGGAGATCCGGCCGTCGATCGGGGAGCTCGGCCGGGTGCGCAGCCGCGGCATCCTGCCGGGAGTGCCGATCACGGGCGTGCTCGGCGATCAGCAGGCGGCGCTGTTCGGCCAGGCCTGTTTTGCGGAGGGCGACGCCAAAAACACCTACGGCACGGGGCTGTTCATGCTGCTCAACACCGGGTCCACGCCGCATATCTCGCGGCACGGGTTGCTGACCACGGTGGCGTGGCAGGTGGCGGGGGAGGCGCCGGTGTACGCGCTGGAGGGTTCCGTGGCCGTCGGCGGCTCGTTGATCCAGTGGCTGCGCGATCAGCTGGGCATCGTGCGCGACGCCGCCGAGTCCGAGACGCTGGCCGCGCAGGTCGACGACAGTGCCGGGGTATACATCGTGCCGGCGTTTTCGGGGTTGTTCGCGCCGCGCTGGCGTGCCGACGCCCGCGGCGTCATCGTCGGGCTGACCCGCTACGTCGATCGGCGTCACCTCGCCAGGGCGGCGCTGGAGGCCACGTGCCTGCAGACATTGGAGGTCACGGAAGCGATGGCGGCTGATTCCGGGGTGGCGCCGGAGCGGCTGCGCGTCGACGGCGGCATGGTGGCCAACGATCTGCTCATGCAGCTGCAGGCGGACGTGCTGGGGATGGACGTGCAACGCCCCGCCAACATTGAGACGACCGCGCTGGGCGCGGCGTATGCGGCGGGGCTGGGGGAGGGGATCTTCTCCAGTCTGGAGGAGATCGCGGGGCTCGTCGGCGTCGAGAGGTCCTGGTCGCCGACCATGGGAGACAAGGACCGCAGGAAGCTCGTCGACGGCTGGAACACCGCCGTCGAGAAGTCCTACGGTCTGGCCGACTAAGCGGTCTGCACGTCGGTGGTCTGGGTCGCCGGGTCGTAGGTGATGGTGCCGCCCTCGAAGTCGACGCGGACCTTGTCGCCCTCGCCGGTGGCGTATTCCTCGTTCAGCGGCAGGCCGAGCGGGCCGGCGTCAAGGCCCTGGGCGGCCCAGGCGTCGGCGACGCCGCCCCACAGGGCGCGGGCTCCGACGGCGTCGGAGTCGATGATCAGGCCACGGTCGAAGAGCGCGACCTCCAGGCCCTCGTCGGCGGCGCCGGTGACGCCGCCGTTCGGCTGGCCGAGCACGCCGCCGTAGAGCTGATAGACCTCGTTCCACTTGCGTTCGACGTCGGAGCCGCCGGCGATCGACAGCTGCTCCCCGCCGAGATTCGGCAGGTCGGTGACCCCGGCGCCGCGGGTGAAGCCGGCGGCGACGTTCTCGGAAGGCTGGCCTTCGAGGGCGCCACCGTCGAGGAGGGCGGTGAGCACGAGCAGGACGACGGAGGCGCCCGCCGTGGCGAGTGCGTCCTCGTCGCCGGAGGTCAGCGACTCGACGAGGTGGGTGATGGTGCCGAAGGCGGGGGCGGCGGCCTCTGAGGAGCCGTCGTCGCGGTCGGTGGCCGGTTCCTGGGCGGCGTCGTTGGTGTCGGCGGCCTTGTTGACCGTCGAGGACGTGGTCGGGCTCATCGAGCTCGTCGACGAGTTCGTCTCGGAGCTGGTCGCATTGCCGCCGATGGCGTTGTAGCGCTGCGAGGCGATGTCGCGGATGGCGTCCAGTTCGTCGTAGAGATACTGGCCCGGGCATTCGTTGTAGTGGAAGTCCCGGTGGGCGTTGATGTTCGGGAAAGTGCCGCCCTGGCCCTGCGCGTAGCGGGACCCGGAGAAGGAGAACTCGGCGTAATGTTCGTCGGTGCCCTTCGGGTCGAAGCCGTGGACCGCGGCCTTCCAACCGGCGAGCTGCCCGATGGCCTCGAGAGCGACCTGCGTCGGCTGGGCGGTCTGGTAGTTGCCCATCAGGGACACGCCCCAGGTGTTTTCGTTGAAGCCGCCGACATGCGCGCCCTGGACGGCCTGGTCCAGCCCGCCGGCACGGCCTTCGTAGATGTTGCCGTACTTGTCGACTAGGGCGCCGTAACCGACGTCGCACCAGCCGAGGTTGCTCGCGTGGTACTGGTAGATGCCGCGCACGATGCCGGGCGACTGGCTCTCCGAGTAGTTGTTGGAACCGGCGGTGTGGTGCACCGTGACGGCGCTGACCGGGTCGGAGTAGCTCGGCGAGCCACAACGGATGGACTCGTTCGCGCGCCATCCGGCGCGGGAGATGACCTCCGGCATGCCGTTGGTGTTGGAGCCGTCGACGACCTGGGTGATGCCGTCGTCGGCGATCTTGCCGTCGATGAACACCGCCTCAATGTCGGAGGCGCTCATGCTGGAGCCGGGCTGGGCGATCTCGGTGACGTCGGCGACGGGCTTGATGTCGTCGTAGCTCGGGGGCACGGGCGCGCCTGCGCCGACGGCCGGAGCGGGAGCCTGCTCGGCAGGGACTTCTTCGACGGGGGCTTCCTGAGCCGGAGCTTCCTGGGCAGGGGCCTGCTCGGCGGGAGCCTGCTCCGCGGGGACCTCGACGTCTTCGGTGGCCGGGGCTTCCGCTGCCTCGGCGCCGCCGGGCAGTTCGAGGTCGACGCCGCTGACGTTGACCTGCACGCGGGTGGTGGGCTCGACGTAGATCAGCTCCGTGCCGGTCTTGCCGTCCTCGCTGACGATGTTGAGCGGGTCGGTCTGGTACCACTCGCTCCAGGATCCGTCCTCGCGCTCGGCGCGGACGAAGGCGGCGATGTCGGCCTCGCCGTACCAGGTCAACGCGAACATCGAGAAGGGTTCGTCGGAAGTGAACTCTTTGACGGTGCGGGCGTCGTCGCCGGTGCCTTGGGTGGCGATGGCGGCGTCGTCGACGACGACGTTGTCGCCGCTGGACAGCGAGACGGCGGTTTCATCCGCGGTGATCGGGTCCGATCCGTCGGACTGGGTTTTGAGGACTGTGTTGCCGCCGAAAACGGCGGCGACGGCGAGGGCGACGACGAGGAGTGTCGCCAACGCAGGCATCAGCCATGCTGGCGCGGTGTGTGCGCTCGCATTGAGACGGCGTCGTTGCTGCACTGTGGAGACTCCCTAAAAAATAAATATTGATCAGCGTCCCGGGTGGTGAGCGCTGTTATTCCAAGCGCTAGGCAGTCTATCCGAGATTCGTGATTCTTGGGAAGCAAGTAGTCAAAGTTGTATGTGTTTCTGGTGTTGCTTGTGATACAGTTGTGAGCTCGCTGTGAGACGGCGGGTGGCCGTGTCGGCGAGCGGGCGGAGCCATGGCGTCGATAAGCTGGGGGCATGACTTACGATCTCTTTGTCGTCGGCTCCGGTCTCTTTGGACTCACGGTCGCGGAACGCCTGGCCAGCCAATTGGATAAAAAGGTGCTCATCGTCGAGCGCCGCGAACACCTCGGCGGCAACGCCTACTCCGAGGCCGAGCCGGAAACCGGCATCGAGGTCCACAAGTACGGCGCCCACCTCTTCCACACCTCCAACAAGCGGGTGTGGGACTACGTGAATCAATTCACCGACTTCACTGACTACCAGCACCGCGTTTTCGCGATGCACGACGGCAACGCCTACCAGTTCCCGATGGGCCTGGGCCTGATCAACCAGTTCTTCGGCCGCTACTACTCGCCCGACGAGGCGCGTGAACTCATCGAGTCGCAGAAGGGCGGCCG
>CALZCR010000172.1 GCA_945631445.1 uncultured Corynebacterium sp.
GGGCCAGATCGCTTAGTGTGCGCACGGCAGTGGTCACCGGCAGGCCGTCCACAATGGTCCAGTCCGTCTCGTCGAGGCTGGCGATACGGAAGCTCACTTCGGGTTGACGGGTTTGGCGTCGACTCGGCACGCTAAAGCAGATATGGGGGCTGTCGAGATCACCGATGCGGTGCAGCTCAGCGGCTGATTCATGCGAGACCACCGCGGTGGGGTGTGCCTGGAGGCGATCAGCGGCCATGGTCTTCGGTTCCAGGGCCAGCCATTGGGCCCGGACCTCGGTGGCTGGCGACCACCCGGTGGCGGTGGAGACATACACCCCGGAGCGCACCCGCTCCAAGACCGCCTTATCCACCAGCCGGGCGAGCATGACGGCTGATACCCCGGCTTGGAGTGCTTGAGCGGTAGTCACCATCCCCCATTGCTGGGAGGCGAGATCAACCACGATCTCGGTGGCCTCGGCGATCTTCATGCTGCACATAATACACTATAAGATATTTATGAAGCTAAACCTCGGATAGTAGATCTGCAAAAATATCTGCCGGAGATATTTATGCAGCTCCCCATCGATGCGCATATGTAGGTGCACGAAAAGTCCAGCCGCGGTGTCTGTGGGTGCGCAGACCCTGGCTGGTCTGCCGTGATGCCAGCAGGGATCAGACTCGTGACCTGGGCATTCTTCGGGGTTGTCCTTGACCCATCAATCCCTGTGGAGTTTTTTCATCATCGCAAGGAGGACAGACCTCCAGGCGAGGGGCGTCTGCTGTGGTCATGGGCGGGATTAGAGGTAGCGATACAGGGTGGAACGCCCCACGCCGAGAGCCTTAGCCACTGCAGTTTTCGACTCACCGGCTGTGATGCGTCGCCGCGCGTCGACGACCTGCTCATCGGAGAGTACTTTGGGTCGGCCGGTGTATTTCCCGGCCTTTTTCGCCAGCGCGATGCCCTCGGCTTGGCGCTCGCGGATGATCGCGCGCTCGAACTCCGCGAAGGATCCCAAGACGCCGAGCATGAGGTTGGCGGTCGGGTCGTCGGTCTCAGCGGCAAACCGCAGGCCTTCTTTATGGAAAACGACCGTCACGCCCTGGTTGGTGAGCTCGGTGACCAGTTCTTTGAGGTCAATGAGGGAGCGGGCGAGTCGGTCGATGCTGGCCACGTGCAGTTCATCGCCGTCGCGTAGATACTCCAGACAGGCTGTAAGGCCTGGCCGGTCGGCGCGGGAGCGGGCAGAGATCTCGTCGATGAACTCTTTGCGGATACCGAGGTGGGCAAGTGCTTCGCGTTGGCGGGCGATGCTTTGGTCTTTGCTGGAGACCCGGAGGTAGGAGACTTTCTGACCCGTCGGCGGTGGTGCGGGCACGGCTGGTACCGGCGAGGATGTGGAGTCAGTGGCGTGTGTGGTGTCGGCTGCCGGGGCGGGCGTCGCCGCGGTGTCTACCTCGGGGGATACATCCTGGTCGTTGGTTTCCGTCGCCGGCGCCTCGGTATCGGTCTCGGCGACCTGGCCATTGGCCTGGCCGGCCTGATCAGCCACGGGTGTGTCGGGGGTCGTTTCCCAGACGGGTGGGTGAAAACCCCAGCCGGCTCCACCGTCACGCACGACGTCAGGCGAGGAGATCTCCTCGATCTCGCCCCACCGGGTGATGCCGACGTCGTCGCGGCCGTAGTAGACCTGCGCTTTAGTGACGTACTTATAGGAGCGGTGGATCTTTACCAGCGCCTGCGGTTCACCAAGCACGCTGTGCCAGGTCGCTAGCCTGGGGTTGTTCTGAAAAGTGTGCCAGCGCGCCCCGCCGTCGTCGAGGACGCGCTCGGTAACCACCTTCTCAGTGGTGGAGTCCCACACCCAGCGGTGCCCACGCTGGACACGGCGCTGGATCGTGGCGGTGTGCTTGTGTTTGCGCACGATCCGTATTTCTTCCTGCGGGGTCCGCAGGTCCTCGTTGAGTAGTGTGCCCGGCCTGGCCATCTGATCCCCCTAGTGTCCCACAAGGTCATTGACTTGCTGATACATAGTGTATCAAAAGGAGAAACCCACCTTTTGGGACAGAGGAAATGCCTGGACAGTGAGTGTCCCAATAGGGTGTGCCCTATCGAATCATCTTTATCTCAAAACCGACAGGAGCCACCAAGGGGGAGGGGCGCTCATCGTCTGCACCTCTTCAGGATGAGATCTCCCCGATTGCCTGCGTTGCCGTTCATGCGCAGCACGACAGCAGCGACGGGTCGGTGGTGAAGGCCTTCGCGGCGATCCGGATGCCCTCGGCCATGGTCAGGTAGGGGGCCCAGGCGTCGGCGACCTCGGCGACGGTCCTGCCGAGCACGTGGACGCCTGCGGCGGCGAGCTCCCCGGCGTCCTTGGCGACGGCGGTCAGGCCGAGGATCTCGTTCGTCTCGGCGTTCACGACGATCTTGATGAACCCGCGGGTGTCGCGGTTCACCAAGGCGCGGGGCACGTGGTGCAGGGGCAGGACGCGGCAGTCGCAGCGGATCCCCGCGGCGAGGACGTCCTTCTCGGTCATCCCGACCGCGCCGATCGCGGGCCCGGTGAACGTCACCCGCGGCAGGCGGGCGTAGTCGACGGACCGGTCGGCGTCGGCGAACGCGTTCTCGGCGACGAGGGTGCCGTGGTGGGCGGCGACGTAGACGAACTCGGGGTGCCCGGTCACGTCGCCCGCGGCCCAGATCCGCGGGTTCGAGGACTGCAGCCGGTCGGAGACGACCACCTCGCCGGAGTCTCCGGTCTTCACCCCGACCGCATCGAGGTTCAGGCCATCGGTGACGGGACGGCGTCCGAGGGCGACCAGGACCTGGTCGGCGCGGAACTCCTGCGAGCCGCCGGACACGGCGGCGGTCACGACGGCCTCGCCTCCCGTGCCGCGGGAGACCCGGGTGGGCACTGCGCGGCTGACGACGCGGATGCCCTCGTCGGCGAACACCTCCTGGAGCGCCTTCGACACCTCCGGCTCCTCCTTCGAGGCGAGCCGGGACCGCACGAGCAGCGTGACCTGCGAGCCGAGGCGGGCGAACAGCTGCGCCTGCTCCAGGGCGACGTAGCCGCCGCCGAGCACCAGCAGCGACTCGGGGACCTCCGTCAGCTCCATCGCCGTGGTCGAGGTCAGGTATCCGGTCTCCTCCAGGCCATCGATCGGCGGTGCCCACGGGCGAGAACCAGTCGCGACCAGGTAGTGGTGGGCCTCGATGGTCTCGACGCTTCTGTCGGCTCCGGCAACATCGAGAACTGGCGCATCAGGGGTGCCCACGAACGAGGCGTCGCCGCGGAGGACCTGCCAGCCGTAGGAGTCGGCGACGTCGGCGTACTTCTCGCCGCGCAGCGACTCCACCAACGCTTGCTTCCCAGCGATCAGCGCGGGCATGTCGACGGGATCCGCCGTCGTCGCGATCCCGGGGAACCGGGTTGCGGCGTCGACGGCGACGTGCCGCGCGCCGGCCGCGGCGATGAGCGCCTTCGACGGGACGCAGCCCGTGTTCACGCAGGTGCCGCCGAGCGTCCCGCGCTCGATCATCACCACCGACTTTCCGAGCGTGCTGGCGCGGATCGCAGCGGCGAACGCGCCGCCTCCCGATCCGATGATGGCGAGATCGTACTTCGTAGGCATCGCTGCTCCTGTCAACTCTTGGCTTTCTGCTCTGTCTCAGCCATACTGGACCTTCCAGTGCAGGGGAAGGTCAAGCGCGGCCACGGAGGGAGACAGCAATGCGGATCGGAGAACTCGCCGAGAGGGCGGGCACTACCGCGAAGACCCTTCGCTTCTACGAGGAACAGGGCCTTCTGCCCCCGACCGAGCGCACGCCGTCCGGATACCGCGACTACGCGCCCGAGACGGTCGCTCGGATCGACTTCGTCCACCGCGGCCAGGCCGCGGGCCTCACCCTCGCCCAGATCCGCCAGATCCTCGACATCCGCGACGGCGGCCATGCGCCCTGCGAGCACGTGCGCGACCTGCTTGACGTGCGCCTCGCTGAGATCGAGCAGCAGATCGCGCAGCTCTCCGTGCTGCGCGACACTATCGCGGACCTCAGACAGGACGCCGCGCACCCGGACCCTGAAACGTGCAGCACCGATCAAGTGTGTAGGTACTTGTAATCCAATTGGGCACACCTCCTTAGCAACCACGCTATGCGAGAGTTGCAGCTCGACGAGAGCCAGGATGACAGGATTAACCGCCAGGAGCTATCTATAAATAGGGACTATTTCTTACCTGGAAGTAACATTTTGGCGGTTGAGGATAATACCTTTGGTGCATTTTGAGCCAAAAGCTTCTTGGCCTCTGGACTGACAGTTGCCACCACAGCACTCGCAACCAAAACTGAGCCTATAAGAATTGTTTCTTTACTTACCTGCAGTGATTGCAGATTAAATCTTTTGTTGTTGACGTCATGCTCCATGAGCTTGTCGTCAAGGCGTTCTAACCGATCGAGGGCATCTCGGCGACTTTCTTCTGATGAATTAGGGTCGTCAATGACTTGCGTAAGTATGCTTTTCGTCTTATCAAAACTGTCATAAAGCCTATCTGAGCTGTATTTATTGCTAGATAGGGCCTGTTGGAAAGAATCGGCCATTGCTTGAGACACTTTCGCCATAGTGTCTGGCGCAGCAGCAAAGAGGGTAGGTAGGACAATTTCGCCTACCTGGCCGTTTTGAATCAACTTGACTAGTTCAAGGACTTTTTCGCTGCTCATATTTCAGAGATCCTCGATGCTAAGGGCACGCT
>CALZCR010000173.1 GCA_945631445.1 uncultured Corynebacterium sp.
GATCGTAGCCCTCGGGCAGAGTGATCTGGTCGTCGGTGTTCATCTCGACGGGCTCGAACCGCATGCCCTCGACAGAGGTCGCTTCCCGGTCCGAGCCGGTGGAGGAACCGGCGCCGGAGGACGAGGCGGCGGCGGTCTCGTCGGCCGGGGAGCAGGCGGCCAGGGCGGCGGCGCCGCCGACGGAGACCACGGTGAGGCTGCCGGCCCTTAACGCGGAACGGCGCGACATCACGTCGCCGAAGTAAACGTTGTCGGACTGGTTGCCGCATTCGCCGAAACAGGCGTTGCCGCATTTGTAGGTGCAGGTCATGCTGGATCGGCTAGACATGAATTTATTGGAGAAAAGGTTGAGTCCCTTGAGCGACATGACAGCTCCCACTGTGTAAAAGCGATGAATGACAGGGGAAAATGTAGGCCACTCAGGTGACGGTCAGGAAGGCTCTGGGTTAAATGTCGTTGAATTTCGAAAGTCATTGTGGAGAACTGACTGGCGAGTGTGCGGGAAGAAGGGGGTGGCGGCCCGCCTGGCGGGTGGTTATACTAACTAATAAATACATCTATTTCTCTGAGCGTGAGCGTCAATAAATTAGGGCCCCACCGGGCACCCCTTTAATTAGGTAAAGCTCGTGTAAAAGCGAAGCTTTTAAGCGGGCAGCATTAAACACCGCTATTATCGTCCTTAATCGCTTCCGTCTTTCGTGGGCGGGGCGACGCCGCCAAGAACGCAGCCGTGTCGGCGGCCGCAGGCGCCGCACCGGCGCCTGCGGTGAGGAAGACAGCCCCGCACACGGCTCACGAGCTCGAGGAGAACCATGTACGTCAGCACCCCACCCCAGGTCAAGGAACAGCGACTTTCGGAAGAGCACGCGGCTCTGGTCAAGGCGACCCTGCCAGCGGTCGGCGAAAACATCGAAACCATCGCCCGGAACTTTTACGAAAGGATGTTCACGGCGCACCCGGAGCTGCTGCGCGACACGTTCAACCGCGGCAATCAGAAATCCGGCGCCCAGCAGAAGGCGTTGGCGGCGTCGGTGGCCACGTTCGCCACCATGCTGGTCGACCCGGAGGCCCCGGATCCGGTCCACATGCTCAACCGCGTCGCCCACAAACACGTCTCCCTGGGCATCGTCGAAGATCAGTACCCCATCGTCCATGAGAACCTCATGGCGGCGATCGGTGAAGTCCTCGGCGACGCCGTCACCGAGGACGTGGCCGACGCCTGGTCCACCGTCTACTGGTTGATGGCCGACGTCCTGCTCAATCAGGAGGAGGAGCTCTACGCCTCCGACGACGTGAAGCCGGGGGACGTCTTCCGCGAAGTCGAGGTCACCGACAAGCAGTCGCTGACCGAAAACGTCACCACCTACACCCTCCGGGGCGATCTGGTGAAGCCCCGCCCGGGCCAGTACACCTCCATCGGCGTGGTCCTGCCGGACGGCGCCCGCCAGCTGCGCCAGTATTCGATCGTGGCCGGTGACGAAAACTTCTACCGCATCGCGGTGGAAACCGACGGCGAGGTGTCCAACCACCTCAAGCAGAAGGTTGACACCGGAGACACCATTCAGGCCACTCTCGCCGCCGGCGACCTGGTCCTGGAGGACGGCGACAACCCGGTCGTGCTGATCTCCTCCGGCATCGGCTCCACCCCGATCATCGGCATGCTCTCCTACCTGACGCGCACCCAGTCGGACCGTAAGATCACCTGCCTGGTCGCCGACGAGAGCGAGGCCACCCTGGCGCAGAAGGCGGAGGGAGACTCCTTCGTCGAGCAGCTGAAGAACGCCTCGGTGTTCTTCTCCTACCGCGACCACGGTGAGATGCTCAAGCCCAGCGAGCACGACGTGGCCGGCGCCGACGTCTACATCTGCGGCGGCAGCGCCTTCCTGCAGTCCGTCCGTGACGACCTGGAGACCCTGCCCGCCGATCAGGCCCCGGCCGTGATCCGGTACGAGCTGTTCAGCCCCAACGACTGGCTGGTCAACTAGCGCTTTTCCAGCAACGCTCCTAGCGCGGCGTCGGGCTCCTTCTCGTAGGGGACCGGCGCCGCGCCGGTCATGGGCCCCGTGCTTCGGTGTGGATCAAGCGAAGAAGTGGACGAGCGCGCCGATCACGAATACGGAGGTGGCCAAAGAGGCGCAGGCGAATTCGAGCAGCATGCCCAACCCCATGGACTTCATCGCCTCCCAGGAGGCCCGGCCCGCCGCGGCGAGATCGCGGCGCCGGACCAGCTCGGCGAGCAACAGGCCGAGCGCGAATCCGACAAATAGCCCGACCACCGGGACCACGAACATCCCGACCACCCCGGCAAGGACTCCGACCGCCACCGGGCCGTTGGGGATGCGTTCCCGGCGCATCTTGCGCCCCGTCAAAATCAGCGACGCACTCATCCCGATCACCGCCAGACCCACGCCGACCAACCCGGCCGTCCATGACGCCGTGGAGCCCAGCAGCCAGGCCCAGACGAGCAGCGTGCCGATCGTCAGCAACGATCCCGGCAGAATCGGAAAAACGGTGCCCAGCACCCCGGCCGCCAGCAACAACCCGGCCAGCCCGGTGACGATGGCCTCGAAGGCAGTGGTATCCATGTCAGTCAGTATTCCACCTCCCAGGCGCGTAGATTGAGGACATGACGACGTGGTGGGAAGAACACAACGCGCTGGTCCGCGAACACGGGGTCGGCGTCCCGCTTCTTGACGACGCCATGACGTTGCTCGACGACGTCGAGGCCGCCTTCGCCATCACCGGAGCCGCCACGCCCGGCTGGTCCTCGCCGGACGTCGACCGCTCGGACAGCAGTATTTATGAGCGGGTCACCGAGCCGGAACGCTTCGAGATCGCCGCCGCCCGGGCAGAAGCCTGGGTCAAAGTACTGACGGCGCGTGGCTGGGCCACATCCTGGACCCGCGGAATTCAGCGAGTGCTCGTGCCCGCGCGCCGGGCAGCCGTGCCCATGGTGTTTCACGTGAAACACAACCACGGGGCGACGTTTGTGACGGTCGGCGTCGGCGATCCGCCTTTTATGCTGCAGGAACACCCCGACTGCGCCTGCGACGGCTGTGACATGGGCTCTGAGTCGTTGCTCCGAGGCATCGACGAAGACATCTTTTCCGTCGTCGACGGCTCTCTCGAAGTGGTGGAAGGAGGAGGGCGACGGGCGCTGCGGACCTCCTTCAGCGGTTCGCACAGCACCACGTCGAAACGGGGGCCGGTGCGCGGCGTGTCCGGTGGGCCGTGGGGCACAGACTGGGCACCACGCAGGCTGATCAAAATGTCGTCCTAGAGCGGTTCCGGGACGGCTTCCCGTCTCCCCGGGCTAATCGGCTACCCTTAGAAACCGTGAGTGACGCAAAGAATTCCCAGGACAAGCGCGACCTTCCCGAGCAGCTGAAGATTCGCCGCGACAAGCGCGCCAAGCTGCTCTCCGAAGGGCATGAACCGTACCCGGTCGTGGTCGACCGCACCACGTCCCTGAAGGATCTGCGCGCCAAATACGTCGTCCTCGCCGAAGGCGAAGAGCCCGCGGGCGCCGAGGGCGTGACCTACCTCGAGGCCGGCGGAGAGACCCAGGACGAGGTCGCCGTCGCCGGGCGCATCATGTTCCAGCGCAACACCGGCAAGCTGTGCTTCGCCACCCTCCAAGAGGGGGACGGCACCCAGCTGCAGGTCATGCTCTCCCTCGCCGAGGTCGGCGAAGAGGCCCTGGCTTCCTGGAAGTCCGACACGGACCTCGGTGACATCGTCTCCGTGCGTGGCCGGGTCATCTCCTCGCGCCGGGGCGAGCTGTCGATCATGGCGAAGACCTGGTCGATGGCCTCCAAGGCGCTGCGTCCGCTGCCCGTCGCCTTCGCCGAGATGAACGAAGACCAGCGCGTCCGCCACCGCTACACCGACCTGATCATGCGCGAAGAGGCCCGCAAGAACGCCATGACCCGCATCAAGGTCATGCGCGCTCTGCGCAACTTCCTCGAGGGGCAGGACTTCCACGAGATCGAGACCCCGATGCTGCAGACGCTGCACGGCGGCGCCGCGGCCCGGCCCTTCGTCACGCACTCGAACGCGCTTGATCTGGACCTGTACCTGCGGATCGCGCCGGAGCTCTTCCTCAAGCGGGCGGTCGTCGGCGGTTTGGAGCGCGTCTTCGAGGTCAACCGTAACTTCCGCAACGAGGGCATCGACTCCACGCACAGCCCCGAGTTCGCCATGCTGGAGACTTACCAGGCATGGGGGACCTACGAGGATGGCGCGCGTCTGATGCGCGAGCTGGTGCAGTCCGTGGCCCAAGAGGTCTTCGGTTCCACCACCGTGACCTGGGCTGACGGCACCGAGTTTGATCTCGGCGGCGAATGGCCGGTCATCGAGATGTACCCCTCGCTCAATGAGGCCCTGCAGCGCAAGTACCCGGGCCAGCCCGAGGTGACCATCGATTCCAGCGTCGAGGAGCTCAAGGCCATCGCCGACGTCATCGGCCTGGAGGTGCCCAAGGACGGCGGTTGGGGCCACGGCAAACTCGTCGAAGAGATCTGGGAGCTGCTCTGCGAAGACCAGCTGGAGGGCCCGATCTTCGTCAAGGACTTCCCGGTCGAGACTTCCCCGCTGACGCGTCAGCACCGGGAGAAGCCGGGCGTGACGGAGAAGTTTGTGGGTGGTCAGGTCGACGGCATAGCAAAC
>CALZCR010000174.1 GCA_945631445.1 uncultured Corynebacterium sp.
ATGTGTTGTACGTGCGGTGGGCGCCGTACAACTAGCGGGGCAATTACAGCCGCTCTACACCTCGAAGTAGAGCGGCGCGTGGGCGGCGCAGCCCGGGTTGAAGGGGTGCCCGCACGACGGGCAGGCCGTGGCCCGGGAGTAGGTGGGGTAGCCCATCGCGTGCCCGCAGGCCCCGCACAGCACGGCCTCCGGGTCGTCGAGCGGCATGCGCCCGAAGGGGTGGTCGGCGAGCGCGCGGTGGCAGGCGTGGCAGGCCCAGTACTCCCGGCACGTGGCGCAACGGTTGGCCACTACGTCGCGCTCGCTGCGGTAGTGCAGACAGCGACCGTGCTTGTCGATGTTTATGCCTCTTATCTCCATGACTTTCACCATACCGGGCACCAGTTGTGATCTATGACGCATAAAAACTACCCGCGGTGGACTTTTCTTCTTAGTATGGAGGACACCCCTCTGCAGCGGGACAGCTGCCTGAGCCCCTCACGAAAGGAGATCCAGTGGCTTTTCAACTGGAACAATTCATCGCAGAGGTGGTGCGTGCGATGCCCCAGTTCACCGTCGCGGAGGCAGTCTCTGCGGCCACCCAGCTGGCGGAACCCGTCCAGCTCAACCGCTACGAAAACTTCGACGCCGTAGCCAAGCTGGTGTCCGGTCTGCAGCTGCGATCGAAGGAAGAGTGGACCGGCTACGGATATGAACCCGACCCCGGCGCCACGCCGGTCGAGGTCGGCGACCGCGTCTATTACCTGGCCACGCAGGTCAACCGGCCGGAGCATTCTCACCTGCGGCTGATGCCCTATGAGGAGGGCGTGCGCGAGGCGCAACGGGAATTGATCACGGAGACCACGGCGGTGGACCGCTACGACGGGTTCCTGCGCATCCCCAAGCGGCGCATCACCATGCTGGGCAACCTCTGGAAGGTCGGGGTGGCGTTGACGTGGGACGATTCCCGCGAAGACATGCTCAGCTGGTTGACCCCCGGCGCCGTGCCGTCGTCGGGGGAGCAGCCGCACCCGGAGATGACGGAGTTCGACGCCTGGTTCGTGATCCGGCTGAACCCGAACGGGGGACGGGACATCTTCCCGGAGATCGCCCGGCAGGTGGCGACGCTGACGCTGGGGGACCGGCCCGTCGTCCACGTGGAGGCCGAAGCCGTGTCCTACCTGGTGCTGGAGCGGTTGTGGGTGCCGCCGCGGCTGTACAAGAGCCACTGGTTCCGCAACTACCTCGCCGGCATCGCCCTACCGGAGGGCTTCTCATGGACCCACGTCTTTGCGGCCGCCCAGCAGGTGGAGGACCTGTTGCGCGGCGTCACGGATCCGGTCACCGCAGAGTTCGCGGAGTGAGCCGGAGGTTGTCGATCAGCCGCACTGGCCCGACCTGGGCGGCGACGAGCGCCAGCGCCGGCCGCTGCAGCGGCCGGGTGAGGCTGGCGTCGGCAAGCGGGGCAAGGGTGCCCGGGTCGACGACCTCGAGGTAGTCCAGCTTCACGCCCTTGGCGGCGATAAGTTCGCTACGGACCCCGGCGACGTCGAGGGCATCACCCGCGGCGACCTGCTCTTGCAGGGTGAACAGCGCCTGTGACAACGCCAGCGCGTGGTTGCGCTCTGCCGGGCTGAGGCGCTGGTTGCGGCTGGACTCGGCGATCCCGTCCGGGGCGCGGACGATCGGGGCGGGCACGACCTCCACGTTGAAGTCCAGGTCAGCGACCATGCGCTGGATGACGGCGACCTGCTGGGCGTCCTTCTGCCCGAAGTACGCGCGATCGGGGCGGGTCAGCTGGAAGAGCTTCGCGACGACCGTGGCCACCCCGTCGAAATGGCCCGGCCGGCTCGCGCCCTCTAGGCGCGATCCCATCTCGCCGGTGCGCACCCAGATCTGCGGGGTGCCGTCCGGATACATCTCCTCGACAGTGGGGGCGAAGACGACGTCCGCGCCCAGTCCGCGCAGAAACTCCACGTCGCGCTGCAGGTCACGAGGGTAGGCGCGGTAGTCGTCGCAGTCACCGAGGTCCTCGAACTGCAGGGGGTTGACGAAGACGCTGACGACCACGAGGTCGTTGTGTCCGCGGGCGAGCTCGACCAAGGAACCGTGGCCGGAGTGCAGGGCGCCCATCGTGGGCACCAGGCCGCGGGAGGCGCCGGGAAATTCGGCCAAGGCCGCGCGTAGCTCGGCGGCGGTGCGGGTGACGGCGACCATTATGCCGTCGTGTCTTCGTAGGACTCGGAGTCGTCGGGGAAGGAACCGTCGGCGACGTCGGCAGCGTAGCTCTGGGCGGCCTCGAGCAGCTGTTCACCCAGGTTCGCGTACTTACGCACGAAACGGGCCGTGCGGCCGCGGTTGAGGCCGAAGGCGTCCTGCCACACCAGGATCTGGCCGTCGGTGCCGTCGCCTGCGCCGATGCCGATGGTGACGATGTTGAGCTCTGCGGTGATCTCCGCGGCGATCTCGGCGGGCACCATCTCCAAGACGACGGCGAAAGCGCCCGCCTCCTGCACGGCGAGGGCGTCGGCGCGCAGCTTCTCCCGGCCCGCGCCGCGGCCCTGGATCACCGCGCCGCCGAGGGCGTGCTCCGACTGCGGGGTAAAACCGATGTGGCCGATCACCGGCACCCCGGCGTCGACGATGCGGCGGATCGCGCCGGCGCGTTCGACGCCGCCCTCGATCTTGACGGCCGCCACCCCGGTCTCCTGCATGAAGCGCACGGCGGTGGCCACCGCCTGCTCGTCGGAGACCTCGTAGCTGCCGAAGGGCAGGTCCACGCACACCAAGGCGCGCTGCGCGGCGCCGGCGACGGAGGTGGCCATCAGCGCCATCTCGTCGACGGTCATCGACAGGGTCGTCTCGCGGCCGTAGACGACGTTCGCGGCGGAGTCGCCGACGAGCAGCAGGTCGATGCCGGCCTCGTCAAAAATCGTGGCCGTCAGGGCGTCGTAGCTGGTCAGTGCGGAGATTTTTCGGCCTTCCGCTTTGGCCTGGGCGAAATGCCGGGTGCGGACCCGGGCAGCGTCAATTCCAGTCACGAAAGCTCAGTATAGGCCCCCGACGCAGGGGCCGGGGTCACTTTGGGGGAGGCCGCCACGGGGCACAGGGCACCCGGATTCGCCGCCACGCCGAGCGCTGCCCCGCTACCCTGAGAGCATGTCTGCAGCTGAACCCGCGATCGCATTGGACGGCGTGCATGTGGTGCGCCAGGGACGAACACTTCTCCACGACGTCGCCTGGCGCGTCGCCGACGGCGAACACTGGGCCATGCTCGGCCCCAACGGCGCGGGAAAGTCCACGCTGTTGTCGCTGGCCGGGGCGGTGAACTTCCCCACCTCCGGCACGGTGCAGATCCTCGGGGAGACGATGGGGGCGGTGGAGATCCGCCGCCTGCGCGAGCGCATCGGGCACGTCAATCCGCGGCATCCGGTGCGCTCCTCGATGACGGCCCGCGACGTGGTGCTGGCCGGGCTGACGGGAACGACCGAGCGCATGACCCGCTGGGAGCCCAGCCCCGGGGAATCCGTGCGGGCGGATGAGCTGCTCCAGCAATTCGGGCTCGACGGCACGTTGCGGTGGCCCACGATGTCGCAGGGCGAGCGGGGCCGCGCGCTGATCGCCCGGGCGCTGATCGCCGACCCCGAGCTGGTGTTGTTCGACGAGCCGACCACCGGCCTGGACGTGGCCGCCCGCGAACAGTTTCTGACCAGCATGGACGCCCTGCCCATGACCACCGTGACCGTCACCCATCACCTGGAGGAGCTGCCGAAGACCACGACGCACGCCCTGCTGATCGCCGACGGGCGGGTGCTGGCTGCGGGCCCCGCCGACGAGGTCCTCACCAGCGCGAACGTCAGCGCTTGCTTCGACCACCCGCTGGCGGTCACGCGCGACGCCGGCCGGTGGGTCGCCCGCTCCGCGGGCTAGTCGAAGGAATGGAAGGTCTCACGCATGCGCTCGACGTCGGCCTCTAGGCCGGTGAACAGCCGAAACGCGTCGACGGACTGGTACAGCGCCATGTGGCCGCCGTCGAGGATGCGGCACCCGATCTCGCGGGAGCGCAGGACGAGTTCCGTCTCATAGGGCAGATACACCACGTCCGCGACCCATTGGCCGGGGCGCAGCACGGCGGGGTCGAAGGCGGTGCCGGGGTGGACGGGCATGCCCATCGGGGTGGCGTCGACGACGCCGTCGGCGGCGGGGATGTCCGCCGGCGTGCCGGGGACCACGACGTCGCGGACGGCGACGGCGTTGATGGACTTGGCCAACGACGTCACGCGCTGCTGGTTGAGGTCGTAGAGGATGATGCGGCTGACCCCTTGGTTGAGCAGCGCGTGGGCGGTGGCGCTGCCGGCGCCGCCCGCCCCGATCTGCACCACGGTGTTCATTCGTGCGCCGGCGAGTCCGGTGCGCAGCGCCTGGGTGAAGCCGGTGACCTCCGTGTTGTGCCCGGTCAACACACCGTCGGAGGAGACGACCACGGTGTTGGCGGCGCCGACGGCGGCCGCGGAGGGGCTGATGGCGTCGAGCAGGCCGACCACCTCCGTTTTGAAGGGGTGGGTGATGATCAAGCCGTCGAACCCCAGCGCACGCACCGCGTCGACGATCTCCGGCAGCGGCTTGTTCACCAGCAACGCGTCCAGCTGACGGCACACCGTGGGCACGCCGTGGGCCAAGCC
>CALZCR010000175.1 GCA_945631445.1 uncultured Corynebacterium sp.
GGCCGTCGGCAAGGATTCGCCCGGGTCGACCTTGCCCTTGGCCAGCGACCAGTCGTCGTAGTGCGGGCGGTGGATCACCGCTACCTCGACGGTCTCCGGCTGCGCGAGGTCGCCGCGCCACAGCACCGCGCCCGCCGCCAACGTCGGCCGCTTGAACTCCTGCGTCGGGTCCACCGGGACCTGTTGATACCGCCCGGTCACCTGCAGCTTGCCGCCGTTGTCTTTGTCTACCTCGTATGAGACGGGTTTCTTGCCCATGTCTTTTCCTTTCCTACCGCACACGCTCGGCGTGCGCCTCGCCCAGTCACAGAATCCCCGCCATTTTCCCGCATGCCCCGCCAAACCGCACCTTCCGGCCCATCCTTTAGACTTGAGCGGGTCAACATCCGAGGTGAGGGGAGAACGATGGTCAACGTCGCGGTCATGGGCGCCGGTTCCTGGGGGACCACGCTGGCCAAGGTTTTCGCCGACGCCGGCAACCCCGTCCGGCTCTGGGCGCGACGCCCCGAACTGGCGGAGGCGATCGCCGCCACCCGGATCAACGCCGACTACCTGCCCGGGCTGACTCTGCCGGAATCCGTGCTCCCCACCGCCGACGCCGCCGACGCTCTCGGCGACGCCCACGTGGTCGTCTTCGCCGTGCCCAGCCAGACGATGCGCGGCAACCTCTCCGCCTGGCGCGACCTGCTGCCCGCCGACGCCACGCTGGTCTCGATCTCCAAGGGCATCGAGGCAGACACGCACCTGCGCATGAGCGAAGTCATCGCCGAGACCACCGGGGTGGACTCCGGACGCATCGCGGTGCTCTCCGGCCCGAACCTGGCCAAAGAGATCGCCGCCGAGCAGCCCGCCGCCACCGTGATCGCCTGCGCCGACGAAGACCGCGCCAAACTCGTCCAGGCGGCCGCGGCCACCAGATACCTGCGCCCGTACACCAACGTCGACGTCATCGGCTGCGAAATCGGCGGCGCCTGCAAAAACGTCATCGCCTTGGCCTGCGGCATCGCCGCCGGCAAGGGCTTGGGCGACAACACCCTGGCCACCTTGATCACCCGCGGACTGGCGGAGATCACCCGTCTCGGCGTGGCCTTGGGCGCCGACGCCCGCACCTTCTCCGGGCTCGCCGGCCTGGGCGACCTGGTGGCCACGTGCGTCTCCCCGCTGTCGCGCAACCGTTCCTTCGGCGCCCGTCTCGGGGAAGGCGGCACGCTGGCGGAGGCGAAGAAAGCCACCCACGGGCAGGTCGCCGAAGGCGTGATTTCCTCCCGCTCCATCTACCAGCTGGCGAAGGCCCAAGGCGTCGAGATGCCGATCACGGAAGCCGTCTACGCCGTCTGCCACGAAGGGGTGGACGTGGACACCACCGTCGTGGCTCTGATGGGTCGGTCCAAGAAAGCGGAGTAACGCCCGGTAGGCTCATCGGCGTGAGCGAAGCAACGAACCGAATCCGCGTGGCCGTCGTCTATGGCGGTCGCAGCCCAGAACATTCCGTCTCCTGCATCTCCGCCGGAGCGATCATGAGCCACCTGGACCCGGACCGCTACGAGGTCATCCCGGTCGGCATCACCCGCGACGGCGTGTGGACGGTCGGCGAGTCCGACTACAGCACGCTGGCCGCCGACGGACGTGACCTGCCCGAGGTCGCCCTCCGTGACGAACTCTCGCTCAGCCTCAACCAGCGCAGCGAGATCCACAACACCACCACCGGCACGCTGCACGCGCAGGTCGACGTGTTCCTGCCGGTGCTGCACGGCGCCTACGGCGAAGACGGCACCATCCAGGGGCTGTTCGAGATGGCCGACGTCCGCTACGTCGGCCCCGGCGTGTTGTCCTCCTCCGCCGGCATGGACAAGGAGTTCACCAAGAAGCTCATGGTCGCCGAAGGTCTGCCGGTCACCCCGGAGGTCATCCTGCGCGACCGCGACGAGCTGAGCGAGGCGGAGCAGGTGGAGCTGGGCCTGCCCGTGTTCGTCAAGCCCGCCCGCGGCGGTTCGTCGATCGGGATCTCCAAGGTCGACGACTGGGCGGAGCTGCCGGCGGCGGTGCGCCTGGCGCGGGAATCCGACCCGAAGGTCATCGTCGAGTCCATGGTCCACGGCGTCGAAGTCGAGGTCGGGGTGCTCGAATTCCCGGACGGCTCCCTGCTGGCGTCCGAGCCGGCGCAGCTCAACGGCACCGAAACCTCGGAAGAAGGCTTCTACGGCTTCGAGACGAAGTACCTCGACGACGTGGTCACCGCCACCATCCCGGCTGATCTGGAGCCCGCGATCATCCAGCAGCTCAAAGACGTCGCGCTGGAGACCTTCCGCGCCCTGGACTGCAAGGGGCTGGCGCGCGTGGACTTCTTCGTCACGGAGGACGGCCCGGTGCTCAACGAGATCAACACCCTGCCGGGTTTCACCCCGATCTCGATGTACCCGCAGGTCTTCGAGGCCACCGGCGTCAGCTACACCGAGCTGCTGGACACGATGATCGCCACCGCGCTGGCGTAGGCGAGGCGGGCTTACCCCATAGGCCTTCCCCCATAGCGCCCGGTTTTCGGGCTGGGGGAGGCAAAAAACGCCTCCTATGGGGTAACGCCTATGGGGCAACCCGCGCCCACCCCCTCTGAGGGGCCTACTGCTCCGGGGTTTCCTCGGCGATGAGGTCGCTGAGCTGGACCAGCGCCTCCTGGGCGGCGGCCTGCGGGGTGCTCACCGCGACGTCGGTCGCGCGGCCTAAGGCGTACCAGACCGACGCGGTGGAACCGGAGACCAGCTCGGTGTCCTCGAACCACGGGATTTCGTTGATCTGGGTCAGGCGCTCACCAGCGGCATAGCCCGCGGGCGGAACGACGCCGCAGCGCAGCACCACCGGCTCTTGACCGGGGTTGGTCCACAGTGCGGTGTCTGCCTCCACGGACTGCAGCGTCCAGTCGGTGGCGAGGATCTCCGGGAGCTCTGCCAGCAGCGGCTCGCAGGTCTCCGCGGCGTCGCCGCCGGCGGCCTCCAGCTCGGACAGCGGGGCCGGGCGCGGCTCGTGGTCGTATTCGGGCAACTGGGCGATGTCTTCGCTGAGGTCCTCGACGGGGTTGTCGGCGCGGCCCAGGGTGGGCTCGTCGGCGGTGACGGCCACGACCTGTTCCCGGTTGACGGAGTACCAGGTCGCCATCGTCGATCCCGGGGTGGCGTCTTCGACGATAAGCCACTCGGTGCCGTCAATCTCAACGGGTTCGGAGTAGTCGGTGTACTGCAGCGGCAGCTCCACCCCGCAGCGCAGGGTCACCCGCTCCAGGGAGTTGGACGCCCACGCCGCGGTGCCGGCCGGGACGGGCTCGGTGATGTCGGCGCGGTCGTGGCCGACGAGTTCGTCCGGCAGGGACTCGATCAGCTGGGAGCATTCCGGGGAGTCGGCCTCCGGGGCGGGCAGCGGGGTCATGGCGACGGGCACGTTTCCAGCCCGGTCGGAGACGATCCGCGCGCCGATCAACACGCCGACGACCAGCACCACCGCCAGCACGAGTCCGATGATCACCGGGAGACGGCTAAATTGGGGGGAATCCTGGCCGGAGTGGGAGTCTGACACAGTCGAAGGCGAGCTCATGGCCCAAAAGTCTACCGAAAGGCCCCGCGCACCCGTGAATAGACAACCTCTGGATGATGCTGGCGGACCCACCGCCGGAGAGGTCGGCGAGCACGCCCTCATCGAGGCGATCATCTCCGCCGCCCCGAGTTCCAGCAACGGCGACGACGCCGCCGTGTTGACCCATGCCGCCCCGAACTCTCAGGTGGTGGCCACCACCGACATGCTCGTCGAAGGCAGGCACTTCCGGCGGGACTGGTCCACGCCGGAGGAAGTGGGCAAAAAGGCGATCGTGCAGAACTTCGCCGACATCGAGGCGATGGGCGCCCGCGCCGTCGCCGCGCTGTTGGCGGTGTCGGTCCCGGCGGACACGCCCGTGTCTTTCTTCGAGCGGCTGGCCGCGGGCATCGAATCCCGGGTGGCGGAGTATTCGGCGGAGCTGGTCGGCGGTGACGTCGTCAGCGGGGACCGGTTGGTGATCTCGGTGACGGCGATCGGCTCGTTGGGCGGCAACCTGCCGTCGTTGCGCTTAAACCGCGCGCGGGTGGGGCAGCGGGTCGTCGCGCACGGCAAAATCGGTTGGTCGGCGGCGGGGCTGGCGTTGCTGGAGCGGTTCGGCCGCGAGAACGTGCCTGCGGGCCTCGAAGAGGTGGTCGCCGCCCACTGCGCGCCGCGTCTTACCCCGGGGCGCGGGGTCGTGGCCCGGGCGACGGGGGCGACCAGCATGACGGACAACTCCGACGGGTTGGTCGTCGATCTGACCACGATCGCCACCCGTTCCGGCGCCGGCGTCGACCTCTTCGCCGAGGCGATCACCCCAGATCCGGAGCTGGTCCGTGCCGGGGAGGTGCTCGGCGTCGACCCGTGGCAGTGGGTGCTGACCGGGGGAGAAGACCATACGCTGGTGGCCACGACCGCTAACGACGTGCCTTCCGGATTCCGGGAGATCGGGCGCGTCGGCAAGCAGTCCGGCGATCGCGCGGTGACCGTCGACGGCGCCGCACCGCACTATCACGGAGGATGGGTGAGCTTTTGAGCATGACCGACTACCACGACCAACCGTTGCCCGTGCACGAATCCTGGCGGGAGGTGCTG
>CALZCR010000176.1 GCA_945631445.1 uncultured Corynebacterium sp.
GTGGGCTTCCACCCCGTCTTTGACCAGCCCCGGATCCACCCCGAGGTCAAAACTCTTTTCGTGATGCAGTTCCGCGATGGTGATGCGCAGCTGCTCTCCCTTGGAATTTTCGACGACCCACAGCATCTCTCCGGTGTCGTCGCCGTCCATGTCCGTGATCGGAGTCTCCGTGACGGTGCACGGCGGGGTCATCCAGTTCAACGGCTTATAGGCCCGGTCGTCGGCGTGGACGGAGACCGAACCGTCGGCCTTGACCATGATCAGACGATCCGCCATGGGCAGATGGGCATCAAGGCGACCGATGTAGTCGACGGAGCAACGAGCAATGACGAGACGCATGCCCTCCACCCTAACCCGTGGCTATCGGCGTTCCCGATTGCGGGTGATCTTGTCCAGCAGCCGGTTGTGGTCGGCGCGTTCGTGTCGCGAGCTCGGGGCGGCTTCGATCCAGGCGATCAAGGCCATCGCGCCACGAGAGTCAAGGGCGAACTCGAACTCTGAGCCACCCACCGACACCTGGACGATGATGGAGTCCTCTTCCAGGAGCTTCAAGTCGTCCTCCTGCGGGCGGCGGTGGCCGTTGAAGGTGGCGCGGGTGCGGGCGAAAACCCGGTCTGCGGACGGCGAGAGTGAACGCAGCTTGTAGAACTGGAGGTCATCGCCGTTATAACGCAAGGTTCCGTGCCGCCAGTCGCCGACGGTCCCGGGCAGTTCGCGCCACACGACGGCGGTGCCGGTGGAACGTAGAGTGAAAAAGCGCCACGCAGCCAGGAGCAGGGCCGCCACCCCCAGCAAGGCGATGCCCCACACCAACCATTCCATGTAACCGCTTGTCCCTTCGGCCGACGCAATGTTAGGTAATCAGCCTAGTCGCTCAAGTGGCGGGAAGCGATAGCCTGCAGGCAGGTCACCCTAACCACGTCGGTGTGGGATACAGCACACGTCAGGCCTTGGTGTCAGCGGGGAAATGAAAGCACCGACGCCCGCCGCACCAGATGATCTGGTGCGGCGGGCGTCGGCACGCTGGAGAGCAGCGAGCAGCCGAAGCCGCCCTTGTGCGTCCCTCTTAGACCCCGGCCTTGCGCTCGATGGCGCGCAGCCCGGCGATAGCGCGGGACTGGGCCACCTCGTCATCGGAATCGCGGCTGGCGATTTCCGCGGCGGCGGAGTCAACCTCGTCGGCCCACACGGCGTGGTCCGCGAGGACGGTCACCTTGTCGGTGGAGACGGAGAGGTAGCCACCCTGCACGGCTGCGACGAGCTTCTCGCCGTCAGCCTGGGTGATGGTCACCACGCCGGCGTCGACCAGCTGGCCGAGCAGCGGCTCGTGACCGGGCAGCACGCCGATCTCACCCTCGGTGGTCTGGGCGGTGACCATGGTCGCCTCTCCGGACCACAGCCGGCGCTCCACGGAGACCAGTTGAACGGTGAATTCAGCCATGTGCGCCTCCCTACTTTCCGGTCAGCTTCTTGTACGCGGCCTCGACGTCGTCCAGGCCACCCAGGCTGTTGAAGGCCTGCTCCGGGTAGTGGTCGTATTCGCCGTTGGCGATGCGCTCGAAAGCCTCGACGGTCTCGGTCAGCGGGACGTAGGAACCGTCGTCGCCGGTGAACTTCTTCGCGACGAAGAAGTTCTGGCCCAGGAACTGCTGGATGCGGCGGGCGCGCTGGACGGTCAGCTTGTCCTCTTCGCCCAGCTCGTCCATGCCCAGGATGGCGATGATGTCCTGCAGTTCCTTGTTCTTCTGCAGAATACCGATGACGCGCTGAGCGACCTCGTAGTGCTTCGCGCCGACGATCGACGGCTCGAGGATACGGGAGGTCGAGGTCAGCGGGTTCACTGCCGGGTAAATGCCCTTCGACGCGATGGAGCGGTCCAGCTCGGTGGTCGCATCCAGGTGGGCGAAGGTCGTCGCCGGGGCCGGGTCAGTGTAGTCGTCGGCCGGAACGTAGACGGCCTGCAGGGAGGTGATCGAGCGACCCTTGGTGGAGGTGATTCGCTCCTGCAGGACACCCATCTCGTCAGCCAGGGTCGGCTGGTAACCCACTGCGGACGGCATGCGGCCGAGCAGCGTGGACACCTCAGAACCTGCCTGGGTGAAACGGAAGATGTTGTCGATGAACAGCAGCACGTCCTGGTCCTGGACGTCGCGGAAGTACTCCGCCATGGTCAGGCCGGACAGCGCGACGCGCATACGGACTCCCGGCGGCTCATCCATCTGGCCGAACACGAGCGCGGTGTCCTGGAGCACGCCCATCTCTTCCATCTCGAGGAAGAGGTCGGTGCCCTCACGGGTACGCTCACCGACGCCGGCGAACACCGAGGTACCGGAGAACTCCTTGGCGATACGGGTGATCATTTCCTGGATCAGAACGGTCTTGCCCACACCGGCGCCACCGAAGAGGCCGATCTTGCCGCCCTGGACGTACGGGGTCAGCAGGTCGATGACCTTGATGCCGGTTTCCAGGATCTCAGTCTTGCCCTCGAGCTCGGAGAACGGCGGCGGGTCGCGGTGGATGCCCCACTGCTCGCCGTCGCGGCCCAGGCCCGGCTCGTCCAGGCAGTCGCCCAGAGCGTTGAACACGTGGCCCTTGACCACGTCGCCGACCGGGACGGAGATCGGGGCGTCGGTGTCGATGACCTCGGCGCCGCGGACCATGCCGTCGGTCGGGGCCATCGCGATGGTGCGCACGAGGTTGTCGCCCAGGAACTGGGCGACCTCGAGCGTGATGGTCTTTGCCACTGTTTCGAGGGAGACCTCGACGTGCAGGGCGTTGTACAGTGCCGGGAGCTCGCCACGCGGGAATTCCACGTCGACGACGGCACCGATGACGCGCACAACGCGGCCGGCAGACTTGGTCTGCTGATCGCTGCGCTCATTCAGAGCTGTAGTCATTGTTTAGTCACTTTCTCCGCTATCGGACAGCGCGCCAGCGCCGCTGATAATCTCTGTGATTTCCTGGGTGATCTGTGCCTGACGGGCCTGGTTGGCGATACGGGTCAGGTCCTGGACCAGATCCGTGGCGTTATCCGTGGCCGACTTCATCGCGTTGCGACGGGCCGCCAGCTCACTTGCCGAGGACTCCAGGTAGATCTGGTAAAGCGTCCGCGAGAAGTACTGCGGAAGCAAAGCGTCGAGCAACGTGTCCGGGTCCGGCTCGAAATCCATGTCCGACGAAATGTCGCCCTCGCCGGTGGACTCCTTCATCCCCGGAGGATTGAACTCGTCGTCCTCGTAAGCGATCTCGATGGGCAGCAGCTGCTGCACGCGAGGGACCTGGCTCAGCATCGATTCGAACTGGGTGTACACGACGTGCACCTGATCGAAACCGCGGATGGGCTGGCCCTCCGGGGCGTTGACGCCGTCTCGCCACTTCGCCTCATCCTCGGATCCCGCGAGGAACCCGTCGATCAGGTGGTGGCGGACCTCGTGGGTGCCGTCCCAGGTCGGGGTCTCAGAGAACCCGGTCCAGGATCCCGCGACCTCGAGCTCGCGGAAGTCGAGGTAACCCACGCCCTTCTTGCCGGTGACGTAACGGACGACGTCGTGGCCGGTCTGGATGAGCATTTCTTCGAGCTCGTGGGCACGCTTCAGGACGTTGTTGTTGTAGCCGCCGCACATGCCGCGGTCAGAGGTGACCACCAGCACGGCTGCGACCTTGGCATTGTCCCGCTCGCGGAGCATCGGGTGATCCAGCGAGCTGGCTGCCGCCAGACGAGACATCACGTCCTTGAGCTCAGCGGCGTAAGGCTGGGTGGCCTCCACGCGCTGCTGCGCCTTGGTGATGCGCGAGGTAGCGATGAGCTCCTGCGCCTTGGTGATCTTCTTGGTCGAATTCACGGACCTGATGCGGTCGCGTGTTTCGCGAAGTGTTGCCATTGTCGACTCGTCCTCCCTTCTTTATCTTGTGATGGATGTCGAAATATGAGCGTCTCGCTCTTACTTCGCAGCCTTCTTGCGGGAGACGGTCAAGGCAGTCTTGTTGACGTCCTCGCTGGCGAGCGGGTCAACCGGCTCGCGGGAGACGGAGACGCCGGACGTGGTCTGGAAGGTCGCGGCGAAGTCTTCGTTCGCCTTGCGCAGCGCTTCCTTGGACTCGTCGGACAATGCCTGGCCACCGGCGATCTGCTCGAGCACCTCGGGGGCTGCGGCGCGGATGTGCTCCTGCACCTCAGCCTCGTAGCGGCGGACGTCTTCGACGGGAACGAGGTCGAAGGCGCCGTCGGAGGCGAGCCAGATGGAGATCATCTGGTACTCGACGGACTGCGGTGCGTGCTCGTCCTGGATCAGGAGCTGAACCAGGCGCTCGCCGCGGTCCAGCTGAGCCTTGGAAGTCGCATCCAGGTCAGAGGCGAAGGTGGCGAAGGCCTCCAGGTCACGGTAGGCGGCGAGCTCGAGACGCAGTGAGCCGGCCACCTTCTTCATGCCCTTGGTCTGCGCGGCGCCACCGACACGGGAGACGGAGATACCGACGTCGACCGCCGGGCGGACGCCCTGGTTGAACAGGTCGGACTGCAGGAAAACCTGGCCGTCGGTGATCGAAATCACGTTGGTCGGAATAAAGGCGCCGACGTCGTTGGCCTTGGTCTCGATGACCGGCAGAGCGGTCAGGGAGCCTG
>CALZCR010000177.1 GCA_945631445.1 uncultured Corynebacterium sp.
CTGCAGCAGGCCGCGCGACTCCGGCTCATCCATCTCGCCGTCGCCCAGAAACGCCCACACGTGCTGATCCGTGGTGTCCTTGATACCCCGGTCGTTCAGGTACTTGTTGAAACGTGCCTGGTAGATCGCGTTCATCGGGCCGATGCCCATAGACACGGTCGGGAACTCCCAGAACTCCGGCATGCCGTGCGGGTGCGGGTACGACGGCAGGCCGTTGTTCTTGCCGCGGGAGACCTCCTGGCGGAAACCGTCCAGGTCGTCCTCGTCCAGGCGGCCCTCCAAGTACGCGCGGGCGTACATGCCCGGCGACGCGTGGCCCTGGAAGAAGATGTGGTCGCCGCCGCCTGGGTGGTCCTTACCGCGGAAGAAGTGGTTGAAGCCGACCTCGTACAGCGCCGCCGCGGACGCGTAGCTGGAGATGTGGCCGCCGACCTCGATCCCCGGACGCTGCGCACGGTGGACCATGATCGCCGCGTTCCAGCGCATCCACCGGCGGTAGCGCTTCTCAATTTCCTCGTCGCCCGGGAACTCCGGCTCCATCGTGGTGGGGATGGTGTTCACGAAGTCCGTCGACGTCAGCGACGGCAGCGGAACACGCTTCGCGGAGGCACGCTCCAGCAGACGCAGCATCAGGTAACGCGCGCGGTCCGGAGAAGACTCCGAAAGCAGCCCGTCGAGGGAGTCCATCCACTCGCGGGTCTCTTCCGGGTCATTGTCGTGCAGGTACGACGCGACGCCGTCGCGTATCAGCGGAAAATGGGAATCATCGCGGCGTACGTCCTGGGGATCAGCCATTGTCTCTCCTCCTGTGGGGGTCGACTGTATGTGAATTAGGACGCGCCGAAACAGGTGGGTGGCGCGTCATCACTCCCAGGATACGTCTAAAGCCAGGCACACGATGCCCAACATTCACGAACCACGACAGAATTAAGTCACACTTTCTGAAGCGGAGTAAAGCCATGTCGTGGGCGTCCGGGGGTGGCGTCGGGCGGGATGACGAGCGGAAGACGACTTTTCAGGGGTGGTGGCAGGGGGGAGTTTCCTTTCGCCACACCCCCGTCATTTGCGGCCGAATATGGGAAAAGAAACGCGCCGGCTTGTATCCTGGGATTGCGCGGGTCACACTGGATCCGCGAAAAGACATCTCGTCCAGCGGAACATCCGCCGGACAAACATAAGGAGGAACAACACAGTGGTGGACGCTCCGGGCGCCGTGAACAACGAGAACGCCCAGGACAATGTACAGCGGCTGGGACTCCAGCCGGACATGATCGTCCAAGAACTCGGCTGGGACGAGGACTGCGATTCGACGCTGTCCGAAGCGGTCGAGGACTTCATCGGCGAGGAGCTGGTCGACTTCGACACCGACGAGCTCGTTGATGCGGTGCTGCTGTGGTTCAGGGAAGAAGACGGAGACCTGGTCGACGCGCTAGTCGACTCCGGTCGCAGCCTGGCCGAGGAGGGTCTCGTCTGGCTCCTGACCCCGGGCGCCGGCATGGCCGGCACCATGGCCCCCGGCGAGATCAGCGAGGCCGCCCAGCTGGCGGGCCTGGTGAGCACCACCTCCGAGCGCTTCGGCGACTGGCAGGGCGTCCGTCTGGTGCCCCAGGGCAGCAAGAAGTAGCTGCAGGCCAGCACGGTTTCCGCCCCGGCGGGGAGCGTGCTATCCTATTTTTCTGTTCCTGCCGCTCATCCCGGCGGCCGGTTCATCAGGGCCCTTAGCTCAGCTGGAAGAGCGCCTGGTTTACACCCAGTAGGTCGGCGGTTCGAACCCGTCAGGGCCCACCACATTTTATGCAGGTCACGACGAGTTTTCCCTACTCGCCGTGACCTGTTTTCTCTTTCCTGGGCACACGTGGCGGGCACACGTGAAAAGTCCACTTCTGGCAGAAGGTCCCCGAGCTGATCTGGCAAGGGCAGGGAATATCCCGTACCGGGGTCATCCTTAGGTTCTGCTGCGGGGAAACGCCGGTGGTGCCAGCGGTGCTGGGCTAGGGTCACGTGGTTACACCGACTTCCCACCCAGGAGTTTTACGGCCATGACCACCGTCTCTCAGCCGCTCACCGCCCCCGCCCGGACCCGCTCCGGGAACGCGACGTGGATCGTCGTGGTGGTGTGCGGCGTCATCGCGGCGATGCACATCTGGAAACTGCCCAGCGCGCTCACCGACGTGCAGGCAGATTTGAGCATCAGCCTGGTCCAGGCCGGCGTGTTGCTGGGCCTGGTGCAGCTGGCGGGCATGCTCGGCGGGATCCCGGCGTCCATTATCGGCGAGCGCGTCGGACTGCGCCGCACCGTGGTCTTAGGACTGCTCCTGCTGGTGGCGGGCACGGCGATCAGTGCGTTGGCGAGCACCTCAGAGATGATGATGGCCGCCCGCGTGCTGGAGGGCGTGGGGTATCTCGCCGTCGTGGTGATGGCGCCGGCGCTGATTCGCCGCGAAACCCCGACCGACCGGCTGACCATGGCGATGGGCGCTTGGACGGGGTTCCAGGGCATGGCCACCTTCATCGCCGTGCTGGGCGGCTCGCTGCTGCTGCAGGTCACCGACTGGCGCACGTGGTACTGGCTCATGGCCGCGGTCACGGCCGTCGGCATTCCGTTGCTGCTGAAGTACACCGACCCGGATCCCCCACGCGAAGGCGGAGTCGGGGCGGCCTTCGGCCGGGTCTGGGTGACGGTGCGCAGCTGGAAGCCCTGGGTCGCCGGGGCCGTGTTCGCCTGCTACACCGTCCAGTGGACCGCCGTCGTCGGTTTCTTGCCCACCGTCTACGAGGAGTACGGCGTCAGCGCCATGCTGGGCGGTGCGCTCTCAGCGGTGGCCGGCGGCGTCAACGCCGTGGGCGCGGTGCTGGCCGGATTGCTGCTGCGCCGCGGATTAGCCGTGCGCCCGCTGGTGATCACCGCGTTCGTGGTCATGGGGGTCGCTTCCGTCGGCGTCTACGCCGTCGACTGGTCCGCGCTGCCGGGCACTTTTGTCCCGCAGTTTGTGCTGGTCTGTGCGTTTTCGATGGTGGGCGCGCTGATCCCGACCTCCATGTACCGGATCGCGGTGGACCTGGCCCCGCCCGGGGGTTCGGCTCCCGGGGTGGTCGGTCTGATGCAGCAGCTGCAAAACACCGGCAACTTCTTCGGCCCCATCTTGCTGGCGTGGTTGGCCAGCCAGTCCCAGGGCTGGCACACCTCTTGGTGGCTGACCGCGACGGCCGGTGCGATCGGCGTCGCGTTGATCATGCTCTTCTCCGAGAAGAGGCTGGGCTTTTCCCTGCGGGAGCGGTGAGCGGCTGTGTTTTCAGCGGGCGCGTCATCGCCGACCACGACCTACACGCTTTCTTCCAGCACGATCTCCAGCGCCGAGAGATCCTGGCCCCGCGGCGCCCAGAGCACCACGGGGCGGGCGGTGTCGCCCGCGAACAGGACGTGCGGTTCGTAGCCTTCGGGGGAGACGTCCGCCGCAATCTGCATCTGGGCCTCCTCGTCGCCGAAATCGGCGTCCAAGTCGAAGGTGACGTCGTTGACGCGGTCGCCGTTGGTGAAGCGGAAGCTGCCGGAGGTCGTCGACCCCGGGTCCAGCATCAGGTTGACGTGGCCGATCTGCTCGGCGGTGCCCGCGGCCCGGGCGTAGGCGGAAACGAGTTCGAGGAGATCTTCCGGGGTGGTGCGCTGGACAGCGGCCTGATCGTAGTGGACGCGCTCGAAGAGCTGCTCCTCGTCCAAGTCCCGCAAACCGAGCAGAGACATCAGCGGGTAACGCCGGAAGCGGCTCATGCCGCAGGCGGAGTCGGCGGCCACGTCCTCGAAGCTCACCTCGCGGCGGGGCGAGAAACCGGCGGCGCGGAGCGTGGCCAGGGATTCGGTGAGCAGCTGGGTATCTTCGGCGCTCGGGGCCGTGTCGACGACCTCTGCGGTCAACGTCACCCCGGTCCCGGCCGCGACCTTCTGGTTTGTGGTCCGCTCAGTGCGGGCAGCGGGGCTGCGCTGGGCGGGGGAGGTGTTCCCGGTGCGACGCTTCTGGTTCTTGCGTTTTCTCTTTTTGGCCATGCTCCCAGGCTAATCAGTCGCGGCCGGGTTGGCAGGCCAATGCGTTTCTCCGCGGCCGCCGGCGGGGTCAGAAGCGTTCGCGTTCGCGTTTGCCTAAGCGGCCGTAAAAGTCCGGTTTGGCGTCGCCGTAGCGGTCGCGGACGTTACGCGAGCGTACCACCTGGCGGGTCATGCCGTCGGGGTCGTCGGCGAGCCAGGCGTCCTCGTCCAGCGCAGCGGCGGCAACGGTCGAACCGGCGCCCGGGTCGGGGCCGTCGGCGGGGGAGGAGACGTCCTCGCCGATCTCTTCTTTTTCGTCGTTGACTTTGCGGCGTTCCTTGATTTCCGCATAAGCCAGGTACAGCAGCCCCAACGGACCCATGATGCCGATGGCGATCCACTGGAAGCCGTAGCTCAAGTGGGAGCCGCGGTCGAGTTTGGGCACCGGCATCGCGTACAACACGCCGGGCTCCCCCTCGGAGAGTTGGACGTAGTCCT
Source organism: uncultured Corynebacterium sp. (assembly GCA_945631445.1). GTDB lineage: Bacteria > Actinomycetota > Actinomycetes > Mycobacteriales > Mycobacteriaceae > Corynebacterium. The sequence goes on from CALZCR010000177.1 coordinate 4,520, forward strand.
CGGCCAGGTCGGTGCCGGTCAGCTCACTGATCTGCTCGGTGCTGATCGAGTAGACCTGCTGGTAGCCCTGCTCCTGCAGTGGCGCCCGGGCAGAGGAGACCG
>CALZCR010000178.1 GCA_945631445.1 uncultured Corynebacterium sp.
ACCCCCATACGGTCGAACTCGCCGACGGCGCCTCCCTGCGCATCGGCGAGGTCACCGCCGTCTACCGTGCGGGCTCAACCACCGGCGCCCCCGCCGCCGAGGCGGTGGCCGACGCCCAAGAGGTAGTGGACGAGCTGTTGGCGGAACTCAACTGCGCCGACCTCGAGCAGGTGCGCGCCGAACGCGACCGTGCGATCACCGCCGACGCGGAGTTGGCCGACGCCCACAAGGAACTGGACCGGATCCTGGCCGGGCGCCCGGCCGCGGAACTGCGCGCTGAACGCGACCGATTGATCACCGTCCTTGAAGATGCGGACGTCCCCGACGACCTGCACCCGGAGACAGCGGCCGACGCCGTGACCCAGGCGAACCACGACCGCGACGAGGCCGACCGACTCGTCGACGAGTTGGAGCACCGCCTCACACCTTGGCGGGAGAGCACCGCGGCGACGGAGATGGCCACGCTGCAGGCGCGCCGGGAGGTGCTCGACGCACAGATCGATCAGTTGCGCGCTGAAGTGGAGCACGCCGTCGCCGACTGCGCGGACGAGACGCTGGCACAGGCGCTCGAGGAGGCCGAGGCAGCGCTCGCCGAGGCCCGCTCCGCCGCCGAGGAGGCGGAGCACGAGGTGGCCGCGGCGGATCCGCAGTTGCAGGAAGATCTACTGCGTGGTGCGCAAGCGAGGGTGAAGTCCCTGGAGGGACGCCACCAAGAAGCCACGCTGGCGTTGGCGCGGTTGACCAGCTACATCGACCAGGCCGCCGGAGCCGCGGGACGGCTGCAGCAGGCCGTCGCCGAGGAGGAGACCGCTGCGCGGCTGCGTGACAGCGTGCAACGACGGGCAGCGGCGGCCGCCCGGTTGCGGGACGTGGTCAAACGTCATCACCAGGCGGCCCGCTCCCGGTACGCGCAGCCTTTCGCCGACGAATTGACGGCCCTGTCCAAGACGGTCTTCGGCCCGGAGGTGGACTTCTCGCTCTCCGACGACTTGGCCGTCCGGCAGCGTTCCATCGGCGAGGTCACCGTGCCGCTGGCGTCGCTGTCGGGTGGCGCTAAGGAGCAGCTGGCGATTCTCACCCGCTTCGCCGTCGCTTCGTTGATCAGCCGGGGAACGAGCGGGGAGGGGGAGGGCGCCTCGATGCCGGTGGTCGTCGATGACGCCCTGGGATCGACGGATCCGACGCGTCTGCGGCGCATGGGAGCGTTGTTTGACCGGATGGGCCGTTCCAACCAGGTCATCGTGCTGACGTGTTTCCCGCAGCGCTACGACTGGGTGGCGGACAAGACGCAGTACCCGATCACGGAGCTGAAGTCCGCGGGGAAGTAGCGGGGGAAACTCGTAGGCGGCGCAGACACGACTGGCCCGACACCTGCTCATGGTGTCGGGCCAGTCGTGTCAGTGCGGCGACTTGAGGTCGTCGAGCGTTACTTCTTGATGCCGGAGCCTTCGATCTCGATCGTGATCTTCTCGGAGACCAGCACTCCGCCGGAGTTCAGCGGGGCGTGGAAGTCCAGGCCGAAGTCCTTGCGGTTGATGGTGGTGGAGGCGTCGAAGCCGATGCGGGTCGCACCCCACGGGTCGACCTCGGAACCGGCGATCTCCACGTCCAAGGTGACCGGCTTGGTCGTCTCCTTGATGGTCAGGTCGCCGGTGACGGTGGCGGCGTGGTCGCCGTCAAAGGTCACGTCGGTGGCTTCGAAGGTCATCTCCGGGTACTTTTCGACGTCGAAGAAATCTTCGCCACGGACGTGTCCGTCGCGGTCTTCGTTGCCGCTGTCGACGGAAGCGGTCTTGATGACGGTCTTGATGGTGGAGTTCGACGGGTTTTCCTGGTCGATGTTGACCTCGGCGGTCCAGTCGGAGAAGGCGCCGCGGACCTTGGTGACCATCGCGTGGCGGGCGATGAAGCCGATGGCGGTGTGGGCGGGGTCCAGTTCGATGATGCCGTTGTAGTCGGTCATGAGAGTTCTCCTTGCAGAAGTCTGTGGTGGGTGGTGGCGCCGGCCGCTCCGCGGAAAGTCCGGGATCTCGGCCCACGCCGCTAAGTAAGTTTGTGAGAGCGTGTCTCTCGCTCACGACCATCACCCTAACAGATCTTCGTGACGTGTCAACAAAAAGGTGGCGGGTAATTTCCGTTCGGGCGTTTCCGCAGCTAGCCGGGATGGGGTAAAGTGCCCTTACGGTTATTCCCTGGGGGCGGGGATGGTTTCTTTGGGGCGGCCCGGGTGGCTATAGTTGTTGACATGACTACAGAACCGCGTTGGCTAAATGATGACGAGCAGGAACTGTGGCGTCTGATGCTCGCCGCGTCCCGCAAAGTGAGCCGTGCCATGGACGACACGCTGCAGGCGGGAAGTGACCTGTCCACCTCCGAGTTTTCCGTCCTCGTGGAGCTTTCCGAGGCCGACGACTGCGCCCTCCGGTTGCGGGACTTGTGCGCCCACCTCGACTGGGACCGCTCCCGCACCTCGCATCAAATCACCCGCATGGAGCGCCGTGGTCTGGTCACCAAACACAAGAGCGAGGGCGACGCCCGCGGGGTGGTCGTCCGGCTGACCGACGAAGGGCGCCGACGGCTCGCCAGCGCCGCACCCGAGCACGTCGAGAGTGTGCGCCGGGTCATCTTCGACCACATGGATCCGGCGGTGGCGCCGGTGCTCAAAAGCTACTTCGAGGGGCTCCTGGAGGTCGACAACGTCCCCGGCTCCCCGGGTTTCCAGGCCACCTCTTAAGGGGGCGGGGCCAGGAAAATCAGGGAAGGATCAGGGACAATCCCGATTCCTGTGCGCCCTCCGGCCGGGTTGACTGAAAGGCGAGAACACATCCCCCGTGCCACAGGAGACGCCACCATGACCACCGACTACCCACAGTTTCATCCGACCACCCCGGCGTTGCAGCGCCGGCTGCGCCGGAACCGGACCGATAACTGGGTCGGGGGAGTGCTCAGCGGCGTCGGCTCCACCTACAACATCAACGTCACCCTGCTGCGCGTTCTGTTCGTGGCGTCGATGTTGTTGCCCGGGCCACAAATTCTGCTGTACCTGGCGGCCTGGGTGATCATGCCCGGGGAGTAGGCGAGATATGACGAAGGCCGACGCCCCCCAGAACTGGTGGGCGTCGGCCTTGAAGTTTTCGCCTGAAAAAATTTTGCGTCCCCGACAGGATTCGAACCTGCGACCCCTGGTACCGGAAACCAGTGCTCTAATCCTCTGAGCTACGGAGACTTGCGAGTTCCGAAAGCCGGACTCAACGGATGAAACTTTAGCACCTGCGTACAGCCGGGGCCTAACCGGCCCCGGCGTGTCACGGGGTGAAGGGGTTAGCCCAGGCCTTCGACCTCGGTGGATCGGGCGTCGGCGCCGCTCAGGTAGTCGACCACGATCTCGTCGACAAGCTCGTTGCCCCGGGCGAGGTGACCGTGGCCCGGGCCGTTGACGGTGACGACCTCGGCGCCCATGGCCTCCGCGATGGTGCGGTGGCCCTGGTAACGGGTCTGCGGGTCACCGGTGCCGGAGATCTGCAGGGGAGCGGTCTCCAGCCCGGAGCCATCGAGCGGGAACATCTCGCTGGACGGCTCGATGCCGCGGCAGCCCTGCCCGGAGGCGTAGGCGTCCTGGCCGACCTGGACGGGATCCACGATGACGTAACCGTTCCAGAGATAGGACGGCAGGTGGCTCAAGTCGCCTTCGCCGCGAGTCTCGTTGCAGATGACCATGGTCTGCATGGCCTGGGCGTTGTAGGCGTCGGCCTGCAGCTGCAGGAGCTGCTCCTCGCTGGGCACGGTCTGCTCGGCCTGCTCGATCTGCTCCTGGTAGGCGGGGTCGTCGAAGAGGCTGCCGTTGAGCAGGCGGGCCAGGGTTCCCCACTCGGCGGGCCAGGGCAGCACGGAGTACGTGTTGGCGTAGACGGCCGAGTTCACCAGGGAGGCCTCCGGGTTCGCGGCGAGGTTGGCCAACGCCTGGGCCTGCAGCAGGGCCGGGGTGGCCATGTTGACGGCGTCGGCGACGGCGGCGTTGATCTGCTCGTTCTGCGCGGAGGTCAGCTCCGCGGGCAGCTCACCGGGCTGCATGGGCGGCGGAGTCATCGTCGGGGTCTGCCCGGATTCCTGGTAAATGAGTCCGGACCAGTACTGATACACCTGGTACGGGGTCTCACCCAGGCCGTACTCGTCGTCGCGGGCGGCAACCCAGCCGAAGAAGTCGTGCAGCGCCTGGGTGTAACCGGGCTTCTGGTCGGCCAGCAGCTGCGGCCAGCCGATCGCCGGGTCCATGGCGGAGTCCAGCACGAGACGGTCCACCCGGTCCGGGTAGCGGGTGGCGTACAGGCTGCCGAGGTAGGTGCCGTAGGACAGCCCGATGATGGAGATCTCCTCCAACTCCAGGGCGCGGCGCACCATCTCCCAGTCCTCGGCCGTGTTCGAGGTCGTCACGGACGCGGTGTAACCCGGGGTCGCCTGTTCACAGGAGTCCTGGAAAAAGGCTCCGGAGGACAAGTGGTAGTCCACCGCCGCGTTGGGGCCCGGGGTGGTACAGTCCAGCGGCGTCGAGCCCGGCAACCCGCGAGGCTGGACGGCGACACGGTCCCAT
>CALZCR010000179.1 GCA_945631445.1 uncultured Corynebacterium sp.
GTGCCCCCAGCAGGACTCGAACCCGCGACACACCGGGTAGAAGCCGGTTGCTCTAATCCACTGAGCTATGGAGGCGCAGTACGCGTGCGTACGGGCAAGAATCTTAGCTCATGGACGCAGGAAGTAGGGTAAAGGCCATGTCCACGAAGACCACCGATGTTCCCGTCGATACGCATTCCTCGGGGGCTTCCCGGGCCCGCCCCACGTGGCCGCTGCACCTCCTGGCGATCGTCGTCGCCGGTCTGGTCGGCGGAACCATCGCCTATTCGTTCCTTTCTGAGTCCCTGTCCGCGCTCGGCATCCCCGACCCCGGCGCGGTCACCACCTACGGCTTGCCGTTCTTCCGCGCCGTCGCCTGGATGCTGGCGGCGCTGTCCATCGGTTCGTTCATGTTCTCCGCCTTCTACATTTCCCCGAGCGTGCCCGACGGGGACAACACTCTGCTCAACAAAGCCACGCTGACCGTCGACGGGCACCTGGCGGCCCGGACCGGCGCCGTGTCCGCGTTGCTCTTCGGGCTGGTCGGCCTGCTCATGATTCCGCTGGTGTTGTCGGACACCTCCGGCACCCCGCTGACCGGCGTGCTCAACCCCTCGGCCATCGGGGTGGCGCTGGAGCAGGTCGCGACGTCGCAGGCGTGGTTGATTTGCGCGATCATCGCGGCCGTGGTCGGTGTGGTCGGCCTGGTCTTGCGCACGTGGCCGTCGCAGCCGGTCTTGTTGCTCGGAGCGATCGGCATGATCGTCCCGCTGGGAATGGAGGGCCACGCAGCTTCGGGCGGTTCCCACGATTACGGCACCAACGCCTACCTGTGGCACCTGGTGTTCATGGCCGTGTGGATCGGCGGGCTCATGGCGCTGATCGCCCACGCCCGTCGCCTGGGCCCCGATCTGGAGACCGCGGTGCGCCGCTACAGCGCCGTCGCCTTCTTCGCGGTGGTGGCGGTGGCGCTCTCCGGCGTGGTCAGCGCGCTCATCCGCATCGACCTGGATGATTTGTTCACCACCCGCTACGGGCTGATCATCGTGGCGAAGATCGTCGGCACCCTGATCCTTGCCGTCGTGGGGCTGGCGCACCGGCAGGTGACCATCCCGAAGCTGCGCACCGATTCCCGGGCTTTCACCCGCCTGGCCATTGGCGAGGTGTTCGTCATGGCGGCCGTGACGGGGATCGCGATCACGATGGGGCGCACCCCGCCGCCCCCGCCGAAAGACCCGAACCTGTCGTCCATGGAGATTCGGATGGGCTACGAGCTTTATGAGGCGCCCAGTTTCTTCAACGTCTGGACGATCTGGCGCTTCGACGTCATGTTCGGCACCATCGCCCTGTTGCTGGCGGCCGGCTACCTGTGGGGCCTGTGGCGGGTCAAGAAAGCGGGCAAGGACTGGCCGGTCTCCCGCACCGTGTGGTGGCTGCTGGGCTGTGCCAGCCTGGCGCTGATCATGTCCTCCGGCATCGGCATGCACATTCCGGCCTCCTACTCGATGCACATGGTCGGCCACATGTTGTTGAGCATGGTCGTGCCGCTGTTTCTGGCGATGGGCGGGCCCCTCGGGCTGATCATGACCGCCTGGGACTCCGGGGAGCCCGGTAAACCGAACGTGCACGACTGGGCGTACGCGTTTACGCGCACGAAGTTTTTGCGCCTGCTGACCATCCCGTGGGTCAACCTCCTGCAGTTCCTGACCGTCTTCTACGTCCTGTACCTGTTCATCCCGCTCTACGACTTGGCGATCAGCGAGCACGCCGGGCACCTGATCATGAACTTCCTGTTCCTGATCTCCGGGTACTTCTACTTCTGGGAGCTCGTCGGACCCGACCCGATCCCGGGGCGTGCGCCGACCACGATCCGGCTGGTGTGGCTGGTGGTCTCCATGCCGATCCACCTCATCCTGGGCGTGTACCTGATGCAGCTGAACGTGATCATGGGCGAGGAGTTCTACCTCTCCCTCGAGCTGCCGTGGGACCCCGACCTGCTGGCGGATCAAAAGAGCGGCGGCGGCATCGCCTGGGCGTTTGGTTCCTTCCCGTTGACGTTTGTGTTCATGCTGATGCTGCTGTGGTGGCGTCGTGAAGAGCGGGTCACCGAAGCCAAGATCGACGCCGACTTCGACGAGGCAGCGTTGAAACGCGAACGCCGCGCGGCCGTCAAAGCCGAGGCGGTGAAAGCCGCCGGAGTCGTCGACCAGCCGGGTCCGGCGACCTCCGTCGCCGCGGGGGCGCAGGCCGCGGAAGACGAGGAAGAAGAGCTCGACGAGTTCGAGGCCTACAACCAGATGCTGCAGCGCTACAACGAAGGCAAGGGAGGCTCGGTCAGCGACTACTACAACCAGGGCTTCCCCGACCAGAGGTAACCGCGGGGGCTGTGGATGACTCGGTCGTAGCCCGAGTTGTCCACAGGAGTGCGGCCACCGGCCCCGGGCAGGGCGGGGCCGGTGGCAGGGTGAGCGGTGAGCGCGGCACCCACGTCGCGCCGACGCAGCCACCGAACACCTCAGGGGGAAACACACCATGGCTCAGCAAACAGTCACCGTCACCGGCAACCTCACCGACAATCCCGAAATGCGCGGCCCGACCACCAACGGCGGCCTCAAATGCAACCTGCGCATCGCCTCCTCGCGCGCTTTCCGCGACGAGAACGCCGAGGGCGGCTGGCGCACCTACGACCAGCTCTACATCTCCGCCGAAGCCTGGGGTGATTTGGCGGTCAACATCCGCAAATCCCTGCGCAAAGGCATGCCGGTGATCGCCACCGGCACCCTGATCACCCACGAGTGGGTCACGGGGCAGGAACCGAACGAGACCCGCCACCAGCGCATCGTGCTCAAGGTCCAGCAGATCGGCCTGGACCTGAACCGCTACGTCATCGGGTGCCGACGCACCGACGTCCAAGAGCACAACGACGAGAACCTCGACCTGCCGGAAGGCGAGGCCAAGGACTACATTGATCGGCCGGTCGCCGGCGCCGCCGCGGAGCCGGAACTGCAGCCGGCGTGAAGGGCAGGCGGCGCTGAGACGGCCGCCGACGATTTAGCCGGGCAGGAGCCTCCGTTCTAGCAGCTGGTCATGTAACCTTTGTTGGAACTACCACGTTTCATCGACAAAGGGGAAACATTGGCTGAATTCATCTACACGATGAAGAACGTACGCAGGGCCATCGGTGACAAAGTCATTCTGGACAACGTCACCATGGCCTTTTACCCGGGCGCCAAGATCGGCGTCGTGGGCCCGAACGGCGCGGGCAAGTCGTCGCTGCTGAAGATCATGGCCGGCATTGACCAGCCGAACAACGGCGAAGCATTCCTGGACCCGGGCGCCACCGTGGGCATCCTGCTCCAGGAGCCGCCGCTGAACGAAGAAAAGACCGTCCGCGGCAACGTCGAGGAAGGCCTCGGCGAGATCATGGTCAAGAAGAACCGCTTCGAGGAAATCGCCGAAGAAATGGCGACCAACTACAGCGACGAGCTCATGGACGAGATGGGCAAGCTCCAGGAGGACCTCGACGCGGCCGACGCCTGGGAGGTCGACTCCAAGATCGACCAGGCCCTGGAAGCGCTGCGCTGCCCGCCGGCGGACGAACCGGTCACCCACCTCTCCGGCGGCGAGCGCCGCCGCGTCGCTCTGGCGAAGCTGCTGCTGACCCAGCCGGACCTGCTGCTGCTCGACGAGCCGACGAACCACCTGGACGCCGAGTCGGTGCTCTGGCTGGAGAAGCACCTCGCCGAGTATCCGGGCGCCGTCCTGGCGATCACCCACGACCGTTACTTCCTGGACAACGTCGCCGAGTGGATCTGTGAGGTCGACCGCGGCAAGCTCTTCCCGTACGAGGGCAACTACTCCACCTACCTGGAGAAGAAGGCCGAGCGCCTCGAGGTCGCCGGCAAGAAGGACCAGAAGCTGCAGCGCCGCCTCAAGGACGAGCTCGCTTGGGTGCGCTCCTCCCCGAAGGCCCGTCAGGCCAAGAACAAGGCCCGCCTGGAGCGCTACGAGGAGATGGCCGCAGAAGCCGAGCAGTACAAGAAGCTCGACTTCGAGGAAATCCAGATCCCGACCCCGCAGCGCCTGGGCAACAAGGTCGTGGAGGTCAACAACCTGGTCAAGGGCTTTGACGGCCGCGTGCTGATCAAAGATCTGTCGTTCACGCTGCCGCGCAACGGCATCGTCGGCGTCATCGGCCCGAACGGCGTGGGCAAGTCAACCCTGTTCAAGACGATCGTCGGCCTCGAAGAACCGGACGCCGGCACCGTCGACGTCGGCCCGACCGTCGACATCAGCTACGTCGACCAGAACCGCGCGAACATCGACCCGGAGCAGACCGTCTGGGAAGTCGTCTCCGAGGGGCTGGACTACATCCAGGTCGGCCAGAACGAGATCCCGTCGCGTGCCTACCTCTCCGCCTTCGGTTTCAAGGGCGCAGACCAGCAGAAGCAGTCGAAGGTGCTCTCCGGCGGTGAGCGCAACCGCCAGAACCTGGCGCTGACGCTGAAGCAGGGCGGCAATCTGCTGCTGATCGACGAGCCAACGAACGACCTCGACGTCGAAACCCTCGTCTCCCT
>CALZCR010000180.1 GCA_945631445.1 uncultured Corynebacterium sp.
CCTCGGCATCATCAAGTTCCTCGGCTTCGAGCAGATCTTCAAGAACTCCCTGACCGGCCTGCCCATCGGCGGCGGCAAGGGTGGTTCCGACTTCAACCCCAAGGGCCGTTCCGACGGCGAGATCATGCGCTTTTGCCAGTCGTTCATGACGGAGCTGCACCGCCACATCGGCGAGCAGACGGACGTCCCGGCCGGCGACATCGGCGTGGGCAAGCGCGAAATCGGTTACCTCTTCGGCCAGTACCGTCGTTTGACCAACCGCCACGAGTCCGGAGTGCTCACCGGCAAGGGGCTGAGCTGGGGCGGTTCGCTGGTGCGCACCGAGGCCACCGGTTACGGCTGCGTCTACCTGACCAAGGAGATGATGAAGGAGCACGGCGACTCCATCGACGGGTCCAAGGTCATCGTCTCCGGCTCCGGCAACGTCGCCGTCTACGCCATCGAGAAAGCCCAGGAACTCGGCGCCACCGTGGTCGGCTTCTCCGACTCCTCCGGCTGGGTGCACACCCCCAACGGCGTCGACGTCGAGCTGCTGCGCGACATCAAGGAAAACCGCCGCGAGCGCGTCTCGGCTTACGTCGAGGAAACCACCGGCGACACCTTCCACTCCGACAGCTCCATCTGGTCGCTGGCCGCCGACGTCGCACTGCCGTGCGCCACCCAGAACGAGCTGAACGGCGAACACGCCCGCATGCTGGTCGACAACGGTGTGCAGTACGTCGCCGAGGGCGCCAACATGCCCTCCACCCCGGAGGCCATCGAGGTCTTCCGTGAAAAGGGCGTGCGCTTTGCCCCGGGCAAGGCCGCCAACGCCGGCGGCGTGGCCACCTCCGCACTCGAGATGCAGCAGAACGCCACCCGCGATTCCTGGAGCTTCGAGTACACCGACCAGCGCCTGCACCAGATCATGTCCAACATCTTCCGCGTCACGGCCGACACCGCCGCGGAATACGATCACGAAGGCAACTACGTGATCGGCGCGAACATCGCCGGCTTCCGTAAGGTCGCTGACGCCATGCTCGCCCAGGGCGTCATCTAAACTGACGCCGGCTTCCTTGCCCTCGTCGTTGATCGGCGGGGGCATTTTTCGGTGGCCGGGATCAGGGGGCGCGCAGCGTGCGCCACAGCGTCCAGGTGTTTCCCGCCGGCCCGGACTCATGGCGCAACCCGTCTAAGACCGCATGCGCCAGCGCCAACCCGCGCCCCGATTCGGCGTCTGCCCCGGGCAGTTTAACGTCGTCGACGTCGACGGGGGCGGGGGAAGCGGTGTCGTGGATGACGGCGCGTAATTCCTGCGGATCCGCGTCTAATTCCACGCGCACTGACACTTTTCCTTTGTTGTGCATCACGATGTTCGTCGTTATTTCGCTGACCGCCAGCATAAACAGGGTGCGATCCTGTTCGAAGCCGCTCTGCAGCTCTGTGCCCAAGCTCTGGACGGCGTCCAGCACCCGTTCGACGAACGCCGGTTCTGCGAGACCGTCGACCACCTGGTCGGGACCGTCACCCATGGAAAGCCTCCTCCACTGTCGCGTGGCTGCGCAGCACACGGTCGAGATTAGTCAGCTTGAGCACCGTCTGCACGCTTTCGGGCACGGCCGCGATCCGCAGGTCCCCGCCTTTGAGACGGGTGTTCTTCAGTCCGCCGATCAACGCGCCGAGCCCAGAGGAATCCACGAAGTCAGTCTGGCCGAGATCCACGACGATGCGGTTGACCCCGGTTGCGAGCAGTTCGTTGACGGCGGTCCGCAGGCGGGGCGCTCCCGCGGCGGTCAAACGACCGGAGATGGCTACGATGGCGGCGGTGTCGCGGACGTCGAGAAGCCCGTCGCTGCAGCAAATGAAGTGGTCCCCGGGTTCCAGCGTGGCGGTCACGGCCTCATATCCCGCGGCGTCGCCCTCGTTCATCATGCCCAACGGCAGGCCTTGGGACCGCAGCGGCCGCCACGACCCGTCGCGGCAGACGATGAAGGCGAGGCCGTGGCCGGCGTCGATGAGCTCTATTTCTCCGGTGGCGACGTCGATGTCGGCGTGCACGGCGGTGACGAACATGTCGACGTCGCGGAAGTCCTCGCTTAAGAGGCGGTCGATCTCCGCCATCGCCTGGCCCACCGGGCGCGACGGGTCGGTGCGCAGCGACGCCCGTACCCCGGCGGCGACCACCGCCGGCCCGACGCCGGAGCCCATGACGTCGGCGAGGGTCACCCGCAGGACGCCGGGCAGCGCCGCCACGTCGTAGAAGTCCCCGGCCAAACCCACAGGTGGGCGGTGGTCTCGGCGGCGATCGTGTATCCCGGGACGACCGGCGGGGCGGGAGGGGTGATCAAGCGTCGGGCGGCGTCGATTTCTTCGATCTGGTGGTCGCGGCCGAGTTCGATCTCGATCCACTGGGCCAAATCTCGCAGCAGAGCGCCCTGACGTTCGGTGAAGGTGCGGGGTTTGGTGTCGACCAGGCATAACGCCCCGACCGGTTGCCCGTCCGGCGAGTGCACCGGGTGACCGGCGTAGAAACGCAGTCCCGGCTCGTTCACGACGGCGGGGTGATCGGCGAGTTCGGTTGATATGGTCATGTCCTCGACCACGAAGGCGGCGTTGCGCTCCACGGTGTGCCGACATAAAGAGACGTCCCGCGGCACCTCCGTGGCCGACAACCCGATGTGGGATTTGGACCACTGGCGGTCGCGGTCGATGAGGTTGACGGCGACTATCGGGACGTCAAATATTTCCTTCGCCAGGCGCGTGACACGGTCGACTCGCTCATCGGGAAGGGTGTCCAGGACGTTCATCGCCTCCAGCGCGGCTTGCCGTCTTTGCTCACCCATGTGCGTCATTCCCTTCACCGTGTGTGCTCGATATGTCACGACATCCATCATCCAGCTTAATTGTCGGCCGGGCCAGCTGTTTCCACGCGTCCTCCGGGGCAAATAAAACACCCGCTGACCTCCGTGGAGAGGGAAGCGGGCGGCCGACGGCCTCCGCCCGAAGCGGGGCCCCGTCCGATGATTACCCTGTGTGTATTCTGTGGAGTCGCCGGGAGGGCGGTGAGGCGGTGGACACGCCGTCCGGTTTCCCGGTCGCGGTGCCGGTGCGGAAGGTACGCTGGTGCGCATGTACCGCGTTTTTGAGTCACTCGACGAACTAGTCCAGACCGTGGAGCAGGCCTACGGCGTGCCCATGACCTCCAACTGCATGGTTCCGCGCAACGAGATGCTCGCCTTACTCGACGACCTCCGCAACGCGCTGCCCATCGACCTGGACAACGCGCAGGACGTCCTGGACCAACAAGACGAGATCATCGCCGCCGCCGAAGAGCGTGCCCGCGTCACCGTCGAGGACGCCGACAGGCAGGCCCAGGACATCGTCACCTCCGCCCACAACGAGGCCGAGGCGATCGTGGGCGACGCGCAAGCGCATGCCACCAGCACCATCGCGCAGGCCGAAGACCAGGCCGACCGCACCCTGGTCAACGCGCAGGCCGAAGCAGACCGGCTGGTCTCTGAAGGCAACGCTTCCTACGAACGCAGCGTCAACGACGGCATCGCGGAGCAGGCTCGGCTGGTCGACGAGTCCGAGGTGGTGCGCCGCGCCGACGAAGAGGCCCACCGCATCGTCGACTCCGCCCACGCCGAATCCGACCGGCTGCGCAATGAGGCGGACACCTTCGTCGACGGCAAGCTCGGTGAGTTCGAGGAATCCCTGACCGGCATTTTGCGCACCGTGACCTCGGATCGGGCGGCGTTGCGCAGGGGCGCCGGCGTCGGCCAGCCGGCCGGGAGCACCGGGGTGGCCGGGGCGGGTTACCAACCCCGCGAACGCGTGGAACGCCGCCCGCGCACCCGTCGCCCGCGCACGGAGAACTACGAGGACTAGCACGGCATACGCATTCCCCGGGATGGGCGGGTAAGCTCAGAACCGTTATGAAATCACCGTTCGTCTTCAACGTGTCCGAACTGCTTCACCAAGGTGTCTCCGGCATGCCCGAGCACCGCACCCAGGCCGGGCCTTCGCCCTCTCGTATCGGCAACGAGATGATCGCCGTCGAGAAAGGGGCGGACGTCGCCCTCGCAGCCGATCTGACCATGCTCGGCTCCGGCGTCCTCGTCGACGCCGACGTCACCGCCCAGCTCAGCGGGCAGTGCGTGCGCTGCCTCCGGGAGCTGAGCCGGGAGTTGGACCTGCACGTGAGTCAGGTGTTTTCCCTCGAGGACGACTTCGTCGGCGGCGACGCCGCCGAAGATGAGGAAGAAGAGATCCCGCAGGTCAACGAGGCCAACGAGATCGACCTCGAGCAGACCGTCATTGACGAAGCCGTGCTCAGCCTGCCGTTCAACCCCACCTGCGAAGGCGGCTGCGACGCCCAAGCCGCTGAGGTGCCCGCCCCGGACGGAGTCGCTGAAGAGCAGTCCGACGAGGAAAGGGTGGATCCGCGGTGGGCGGGTCTGGAAAAATTCCTGTGAGCCGCTCCCAAAGAAAGAAGAAACTGACCGGACCGGAAGCGCTCGCCGCAGCCTACGCCGCCGTCGACCATGCCCCACTGTTGGC
>CALZCR010000181.1 GCA_945631445.1 uncultured Corynebacterium sp.
AGCACCATCAGTGCCCAGGTGGATTGTTCGCCGGGGCCGAAGTAGACGTAGATGACTCCGATCACGGCGAGGATACCCAGGAGTATCCCGCTGACGCGGAATTGTCGGGTATTGCGGATGAATTCGTTGTTGGCGCGTGCGAACTCTTCGTCGACGTCGAATGTGAAGACCTTCATGATGCCTCCCAGGGTACTGGTCTAGATCTGCAGGGTGTCGATGTCCTCGGCATCGATGATGCGGTAGGCGTAGCCTTGCTCCGCAAGAAAACGTTGGCGGTGCGCCGCGTATTCCGCGTCGAGGGAGTCGCGGGCGACGACGGTGTAGAAGTAGGCTTCCCCGCCGTCGGCTTTGGGACGCAGCAGCCGACCCAGTCGCTGGGCCTCTTCCTGGCGGGAGCCGAAGGTGCCGGAGACTTGGACCGCGACGGCGGCCTCCGGCAGGTCGATGGAGAAGTTCGCCACCTTGCTGACCACCAGAACGGAGAGCTCGCCGGAGCGGAAAGCGTCGAAAAGCTCCCCGCGCCGTTTATTCGAGGTCTTCCCGTGGATGAGCGGTGCCCCGGCACGCTGCGCGATTTCCTCGAGCTGTTCGATGTAGGCGCCGATGATCAGGGTCGGTTGGCCGTCGTGCTTGGCCAGGAGTTTATCGACGACCCGCAGTTTGTCGTCCGATCCCGCGGCCACCCGGTAGCGGTCGCGGGTTTCGGCGGTGGCGTAGACCATGCGCTCGGTCTCGCTCATGGTGGTGCGCACCTCCACGCACTCGGCGGTGGCGATGTAGCCGGCCGCCTCGAGTTCCTTCCACGGGGCGTCGTAGCGTTTCGGGCCGATCAACGAGAACACGTCGCCCTCCCGGCCGTCTTCGCGCACCAGCGTGGCCGTCAACCCCAGGCGGCGCCGCGACTGCAAATCCGAGGTCATGCGGAAGACCGGGGCGGGCAACAGGTGCACCTCGTCGTAGATGATCAGGCCCCAGTCGCGGGAGTCGAAGAGCTCCAACGCGCGGTATTCGCCCTTCGTCTTGCGGGTGACCACCTGGTAGGTGGCGATGGTCACCGGTCGGATCTCTTTGCGCTCTCCGGAGTACTCGCCGATCTCGTCGGCGGTCAAGGTGGTGCGTTTGAGCAGTTCATCGCGCCACTGTCGGCCGGCGACGGTGTTGGTCACCAGGATCAAGGTGGTCGCGCGCGCTTGTGCCATGGAGGCGGCGCCGACGATGGTTTTGCCCGCCCCGCAGGGCAGGACCACCACGCCTGAGCCTCCCTCCCAGAAAGACTCCGTGGCGTAGCGCTGGTAGTCGCGCAGCTCCCAGGACTCGATCTCGGTGGACAACTCGATGGGGTGGGCTTCGCCGTCGACGTAGCCGGCCAAGTCCTCGGCGGGCCAGCCGACTTTGAGCAGTTCCTGCTTCACCCGGCCGCGTTCGGAGGGGTGCACGGCGACGGTCTCGTCGTCGATGCGTTGGCCCAGCATGGGGGCGATCTTCTTGTGCCGGGCAATCTCCGCCAGGATCGCCGGTTCCGTGGACTCCAGCACCAGCCCGTGGGCCGGGTTTTTGAGCATGCGCACCCGCCCGTAGCGGCTCATCGTCTCGGCGACGTCGATGAGCAGGGCCTGGGGGACGGGGAAGCGGGAGTAGCGTTCCAGCACGTCGACGACTTGCTCCGCGTCGTGTCCCGCGGCGCGTGCGTTCCACAGCGCCAGCGGGGTGATGCGGTAGGTGTGGATGTGCTCTGGGGCGCGTTCGAGTTCCGCGAACGGGGCCAAGGCCACGCGGGCCTCGTCGGCCAGGTCATGCGCGAGCTCCAGCAGCACGGTCTTGTCGGACTGGACGATCAGAGGTCCGTCACCGAATGCCAAAAATGCTCCTCAACGAGAAGGGATCACAGTGTCTATCCCTCCCATTATGCAGCACCTGTCAACTACGCGGTCTTCGCGGTGATCGCCTGCCGCCACGTCATTTTGGCGCCGTTGTTGAGGATCGCGGCGCGGTAGATCTTCGCCACCAGCCACAATGCCCCGAAGGTCACCACTGCGTAGATGCCCAACGCAGCCAGCGCCTCCCACAGCGTCATGTTGCCGGCGGCGTACTGCAGCGGGGCCATCGCGCCGGAGATCGGTGGGATCCACGCCACGACCTGCACCCAGGTGGCGTCGAGGAAGGAGAAGCTGAAGGCGGCGACGTAAATGACCGCCAGCAGCAGGATCATCACCGGTCCCTGGGTGGTCTGCAGGTCTTCGGTGCGCTGGACCATGGCGCCGGCGGCGGCGTACAGGCTGCCGAAGAAGATCATGCCGATGATGAAGGCCAGCAGCACCAGCGGCAAGACCGTCCAGTCGAAGGAGATGCCCGCCACCAGTCCGGAGGCGGCCAGCGCGGCCGCCCCGATCCCGATGAGCAGGAAGGAGGCGAGCAGCCCGAAGAGCGCGTTGCCGAGGATCTTGCCGGCGAGGAAATCCAGGGGACGCACCGCGGCGAGGATGAGTTCCACGACGCGGGAGGACTTTTCTTCGGTCACCCGCGAACCGATGTTGGCGGCGAAAAAGATGATCATGCTCAACGAGAGCAGGACGGCGACGAAGGCGACCGTCAGGGTGGCCAGGTCGCCCTCGGAGCGGGAACCGTCGTCGGAGAGGTCGGTTTCGGTGACGGTGGCGGCGGGCAACGTCTCGGCGAATTCGGCCGGGTCCACCCCGAACGCCGCCAGCGTGTCGTTCATGGCGGCGGCGGTGACGGCCTGGTTGACGGCGGAGCTGACGCTCAAGGAGGCGGTGCCGTCGACCAGTAATTCCCAACCGTCGTCGGCGGGGAGGACGGCGGCCTCCACGTCGCCGGAAAGCACGGCTTCTTCCGCAGCCGCGCGGTCCGCGACGGTGACTGCATCCACCCCGGTGCCGGTGAAGGATTCGGGGGCGACGTCGACGACGGCGACCTCGTCGGGGGTGACTTCGGCGTTGCGGTTGTCGAAGAACATGCCCAGCCCGATGAGCCCGAGCACGAGGATGAGCATGAGGGCGACGGAGACGATGATGCCGCGGTTTTTCGCGGCCAGGGCCATTTCGCGTTTCGCGGTGACGGCGACGGTGCCGAGGGAGGAGTAGCTCATGGGTTAGACAGCCTTCACGGTTTCGCGGAACAATTCGGTCAGGTCGGGCACCCGGCGGGTAAAGGAGTGCACGGGGCCGGCGTCCAAAGCCGCCCGCAGGATCTCTTGGTCCTGTTCGGGTGAAGTGGCCTGCAGGACGACACCCTTGGGCGATTCCTCGATCAGCGTCGTACCCGGCGGGTACCAGCCGCGGGCCGGGGTGGCCACGTCGTAGAGGAGTGGGCCGCCGGCGCGCAGCTCCTCGACGGTGCCTTCGGCGACCATGCTGCCGTGGGCGACGATGCCCACCCGGTCGCAGAGACGCTGGACCAGATCCAGCTGGTGCGAGGAGAACATCACCGGCACGCCGGCGCGGGCGCGCTCCAGCAGCATCTCGCTCATCACCTCCACGGCGACGGGGTCCAGGCCGGAGAAAGGTTCGTCGAGGATGAGCAGGTCCGGGTCGTGGACCAAGGAGGCGGCGAGCTGGACGCGCTGCTGGTTGCCCAGCGACAGTGCGTCGAGCCGGTCGTCCATCCGGTCGCCGAGGCCGAGTTGTTCCAGCAGATTCTCCGCATTGGTGCGTGCCGCAGCGGAGCGCATGCCGTGCAGCTTGCCGAAGAAGGTCAGCTGGTCGGCGATCTTCTCTTTGGCGTAGAGTCCGCGTTCTTCGGGCATGTAGCCGATCCGGCGGCGCAGGTCGTCGTCGAGCGGGGCGTCGCCGAAGCGGACCTGTCCGGAGTCGGCGGAGAGCACGCCTAAGGCGATGCGCATGGTGGTGGATTTGCCGGCGCCGTTGGAGCCGACGAAGCCGTAGACTTCGCCTTCCCGGACGGAGAAGGTCATGTCGGTGAGGACCCGGTGGTCCCCGAAGGTCTTGTTCAGTCGGTCGATGTGCAGTGAGGCCACGTTCAGTCCTCTTCGTCGGCGTTGCGGTTGAAGGTCAGGGCGTAGCCGACGGCGGGCAGGGTGCTGACCACGCCGGCGGAGTAGAGCATGAACACCCCCGCCGCGGTCCCGACCGCGACGGGGTCGAGCCGGCCGGAGAAGACGGCGGGGACGATGACGAAGGTGACGGCGCCGAGGAACAGCAGCGCCAGCAGCACATTGAGCGCGCGCTTGCGCCAGACGGCGAGCACCTCGGCCTCGAAGTCGTCGAGCTCCGAACGCGGGGCGGCGTCGCGCACGTCAATGGTGCTGCGCAGGGTCGTCCACGCGATCATCGAGATGACGATGCAGGCGAGGAAGAGCCAGATGGCGGGCGGCCACAGGAGCATGGCCAGTTGGCAGACGATGGCCAGGGCCACCATGAGGAAGTAGGTGACGATCAGGGCCTTGGTCGGCCCGGGGCTGCGTAGGCGGTGGAGTTTCGGTCCGTTGGCGGTGAGGTAGCGCCAGTAGCGCTCCTGCAGGGTGGCGTCGGACATGGCGGGTTCCTTATCG